>JBEEMV010000055.1:0-12933 GCA_041192505.1 Bacteroidota bacterium | reverse complement strand
TGTCATCGAATTATTGACTAAAAATATTGAACCGATAAATTGTAAGAATAAAAATTAGAGAAGCTTACAACGGCTCACTGCGTATTGTCGCCGTTTTTATTGACATACTCCATATGAAATGAAGCAATAGTGAGGTTGCAAAGATAGCAGAATAAAGTTAGCGGATGGATTTTTATTTTGCCGTTGACACAGTAAGATTGTGGGGCTAAATAAATTCACTTTCGTTTTCAATTTTACATTTACTTTGTAGTACAACAAATGCCTCATGTTTTTACGTCGTCATTTTCATTTTCTTAAACAAGTTTTTTTGCATAGCATCACTGCTTTTGGTGGGCCACAAAATCATTTGCTACAAATGAAAAAACGCTTTTGTGTAAAGCATCATTATTTATCAGAGGAAGAATTGATGGAGTTGAATGCATTTTGCAATATTTTGCCTGGCCCTACATCAACACAAATTATTTCCGCCATTGGATTTAATCGAGGTAAATTGTCGTTAGCCATTTTAACATTATTAATATGGTTGATGCCACCAACATTATTTTTTACGGCATTGGTAATGATGCTGCGATATTTTACCAATCACGGTTTGTCGGTTTATTTTTTTAGATTTTTGCAACCTATGGCATTAGGCTTTTTATTATTTGCTGGTTATAAAATGATTCGAACCGTAATCACCACGGGCAATGCAGTTGTAATTTTAATCATCACATTAATTACTACCTTTTTTATTCAATCGCCTTTCACATTTCCTATCATATTTTTAATGAGTGTAATTATTTCAAATTTCAGACATGATGATTTACCACCATCAAAATTTAATTTAAAATTAAAATGGGGAAACATTGTGGTGTTTTTAGGATTGGCTTTAATAGCGGCTTTGATGGGTGCATACACCACCACTCATCTTACCAATTGGCACAAACCATTTGTACTGTTCGAAAATTTTTATCGTTTTGGGTCTTTAACTTTTGGTGGCGGACAATTACTTGTACCCGTTATGTACGAACAATTTGTATTACACAAACATTATATGACATCCGAAGAATACCTTACAGGTGTAGGATTGGTACAGGCTTTACCCGGTCCTGTATTTTCAATGGCTGTGTATACAGGCGGTATGGCAATGCAAGATATGGGCAAACTTTCGCAATTATTAGGTTGTTTAATTGGATTAGTAGGAATTTTTTTACCTGGTTTTTTGTTGCTAATTTTTTTATTTCCTGCTTGGTCACAGTTGCGCAATTATCCATTTATAAAACGTGGCTTAGCTGGCATAAATGCAGCCACAGTTGGTTTCATAATAGCAGCATCATTTGTGATGTTTCATAAATTAGAATTTGATTGGATAAATATATTGGTAATAGGATTAGTTTTTATTGCCTTATTAATCGAAAAAATACCACCACCTTTTATTGCTGTAGCTTGCTTGGTTGCAGGGTTTGTGTTTGGGTAAATATCTTATACTTTAATTCATAAAAAAAAGCGATAGTTAAAATTTAACTATCGCTTTTTTTATTTGTTTAATTCTTTATCTAATAAATAAACTATTAATAGATTTATTTTCAACTGCATTTCTAATAGCGGTTGCAAATAATGGAGCAACTTCTAATCGTTTTATTTTATCGCTTTTTCTTGAATAAGGAATGGTATCGCAAACTACTAATTCTGTTAAAACCGAATTTTCAATTCGTTCAATGGCGCTGCCCGAAAGTACTGGATGTGTACACACTGCACGAACACTTTTTGCACCTTTTTCCATCAATAATTTTGCGGCACTGGTTAGTGTTCCAGCGGTATCAACAATGTCATCTACTAAAATTACATCCTTGCCTGTTACATCGCCAATCACAGTCATAGCAGCTATTTCATTAGCACGTTTGCGTTGTTTATCGCAAATTACCATTTCGCCATTAAAGTGTTTGGCATAACCACGGGCTCTATTTGTGCTGCCTACATCGGGCGATGCAAAACAAATATTATCATCAATACCCAATGTTTTTAAATAAGGAATAAATACATACGATGAATCTAAATGGTCCATCGGAATATCGAAAAAACCTTGAATTTGTGGTGCATGTAAATCCATGGTCATTACTCGGTTTGCACCTGATGCTACAATTAAATTAGCTACTAATTTTGCACCTAACGAAACCCTTGGTCTGTCTTTTCTATCTTGCCTTGCAAAACCAAAATAAGGAATTACAGCCGTGATATACTTAGCTGATGCACGTTTGGCGGCATCAATCACTAATAATAATTCCATTAAATTTTCAGCAGGCATGTTGGTACTTGCTACCACAAAAACATAATCGCCACGAACCGATTCTTGAATTTCGGGTTGAATTTCGCCATCCGAAAATTTTTGAATATTGATTTTTGATAAAGGCAATTCTAACTCACGAACTATATCATTACTGATATAACTGGAATTAGTAGCCGAAAATATTTTTACTTGCGATGGAGGGGTGAGCATTGTTTATGTATGAATTTTAGATTTATGAATTATGATTGAAAATACAAAATAAAAAGTATGAGGCAGATTTCATAATCACACATCATACATCTTCAATCATCAATTATTTTTTCTCTGCTGCTTTTTTATGATCGGCTAAAAATTGTGCTAAACCCAAATCAGTTAATGGATGTTTTAATAATCCTGTAATAGCTGATAATGGCGCTGTAACCACATGTGCGCCTGCTTGAGCACACTTTACAATATGCAACGGGCTACGAATAGATGCTGCCAGAATTTGTGTTTCGAATTGATAAATTCCATAAATCTGATTTATTTCTTGAATCAATTGTATACCATCCCAATTCATATCATCTATTCTGCCAATAAATGGCGAAAGATAAGTAGCGCCTGCTTTTGCAGCCAATATGGCTTGCCCTGCGCTAAACACTAAAGTACAATTGGTTTTAATGCCTTGTGATGAAAAATATTTTATGGCCTTAATACCTTCTTTAATCATCGGCACTTTTACTACAATGTGTTCATTCAATTTTGCTAACGCTTTGCCTTCTTTTATAATTCCTTCGTAATCGGTAGCAATTACTTCGGCACTTACAGGTCCATGAACCATTTTGCAAATTTTAATGTAATGCGCATTCACGGCTTCATCGCCAGTAATATTTTCTTTAGCCATCAATGATGGATTGGTAGTTACACCATCTAAAATACCCAAATCGTGGGCTTCTTTTATTTGGTCGAGATTGGCGGTGTCGATGAAAAATTTCATACTGAATATATTTGTGATTTTTGAATTATGATTTATGATTATTGGCGGCTTTATTTTTTTTAACCACCGTATTTTTTGATGAAGATAATATTTTTACTAATTCTTCTGCTTCTGCAATTAGTAAAGTCAATTTTTCTTTTTTAATTAATTCTAATTCCGAAATTACTTCTAACCAAAATTGCGATTCATCCATTTCTTCTAAAGCAATATTTAATTTGGATAAAAATTGAGGCTGCGATTGTGCTCTACAAGCTGCTCTATAATTGGTTGCAACTGAAAATGACGAACGCAAAAGTTGATCTTCGATAATTTTGCCGATGCGTTTTTTAGGTAAGAATTCGCAAACATTTACACAGCGATAAGCGAATGTTTTAAGGCGAAGTTTTAATTCTTCAGCGGTCATAAATGTTTATGATTTATATTTTTGGAATCATGATAGAAAGCGACCTCTTTTTTAAAATCATCAATCATACTTCACTCAATCATAAATAAAAAATGGCAAGTTACCTACATCGCACCGCTACAACCATCTACCCTTGCTACCTTCCAGTCCTGGGGGATTCGACAGGAGCTAGTCGTATAGGACTTGCCGCTGCAAATGTAGGAATCCGTTTTTTATTTTTATGAATTGACGTAATAATATTTTTTTTAGCTCATTTTTAATTTATTCAGTGCTATATTTTTAAAAAATAAAAACAATCAAATTAATTCTTTAAAAAGTTAATTTTGCCTTGCTATCTTTGAACCACATAAATTATTATTCATCAACACATAAAATTCAATCATTTATAATTAGTATGAAGAAACTTATTTTTTTGTTATCGGCTGCAATGGTGCTTAATTATCAATCAAGTTTTGCACAAACAAATTCCGACGATATTGTTCCGCCAAATGCCGAACCTGGCAAGTGTTATGCAAAATGCTTAAAGCCTGATGTTTTTGAAACAGTTACAGAACGTGTAATGATTCAACCTGAAAAAAAATCATTCCGCATTGTACCCACCACCTACAAAACAATTACCGAACAAGTGATGGTAAAAGCCGAATCGAAACGATTAGAGATTGTACCAGCTATTTATGAATACAATGTTGAGCAAGTAAAAATTAAGGATGAAACCAAACGAATTATTACTACACCAGCGTCTTATAAAACAGTAACTGAACAAGTATTAATTAAGGCCGAAGGGCAAAAATGGGCTAAGAAAAAACAAACAGGTTGCTTAAGCGATAACCCTGATGATTGTATTATTATGTGTTTAGAAAAAACACCTGCTGAATATAAAACAGTTACTAAACAAATTTTAGATCAACCTGCTTCAAACCGAGAAGAAGTAATACCTGCTGAATTTAAAACAGTTACTAAACAAGTAGTAAAAACACCTGCTACAACTCGTGAAATAACTATACCTGCCGAATTTAAAAATGTTACTAAACAAGTAGTTGATGTGGTTGCTCATACTGAAGATATTTCGGTACCTGCACAATATACTGATGTTGCTAAAAAAGTATTAAAAACAAAAGGTGGCTACAGCGAATGGAAAGAAATATTGTGTGATAATAAAGTAAATAGCCAAGTAGTAAAACAAATACAAGATGCCCTTACTAAAAAAGGCTACAGCGTTGGTCCACGTGGATCAGATAATGTATTAGGTTTAGATACCAGAACAGCATTGGTTAAATATCAAAAAGATAATCATTTGCCAGTTGGTAATTTGAATTTAGAAACTTTAAAATCGTTAGGTGTTAAATACGAAGAATAGTTTCAGTAAATTATTTAGCAAAATAGGGATGTAATTCCAAAAAAAAGCGAACTAAAATTTAGTTCGCTTTTTTTTTGTTTATTTTCTAACCAACTCAACTACACACTCTACATGTGTGGTGTGTGGAAACATATCAACGGGTTGTATTTTTTTGATATTGTAAATAGTGCTTAACATTTGCAAATCACGGGCTTGTGTGGTAGGGTTGCAACTTACATACACCACTTTATCGGCAGCAATATTATTTATCATTTCTACCACATCGGGGTGCATACCAGCTCGGGGTGGATCAGTAATAATAATATCGGGTTTGCCATGCTGTGCAATAAAATTTGCTGTAAATGTTTTTGCCATATCGCCACATAAAAATGTGCAATTAGTAATGTTGTTGATGGCTGCATTTTCATTAGCATCTGCAATAGCACTTTCAATATATTCAATACCCGTAATTTGTTTTGCGGCTGAAGCCAAATACAAAGCAATACTGCCAGTGCCTGTGTATAAATCAAATACTTTTTCGTTGCCCGTTAATCCAGCAAAATCTTTAATTACATCGTATAAATTTTTGGCTTGATAACTATTGGTTTGAAAAAAAGATTGCGGACTAATTTTATATTTTACATTGCCCAATTGCTCCATAATAAAGCCTTTGCCATGATATACATGATGTGGCAAATCGGTACTATAATCGTTTTTCTTTCCATTAATAACATATAGTAAGGTTGTTATTTCGGGCACTTCTTGTAGCAAATGCTGCATCAATTTTTCGTTGAATTCATCCTCATAATAAAAGCAAACTATTACCATCGTTTCGCCTAATGAACTCATTCTTACCGTTACTTCCCTCATCAATCCTTCATGCTTTATAACATCATGAAAAGCAATATTATTAGCAATAGCAAAATCTTTAACTACCAATCTTATTTTGTTTGATGGCTCGGGCATGTGGTGACAAAACTTTACATCCAACACCCGTTGAAACTGCCCTTGAATATGAAACCCAGCCGAAGGCTCTTCTACAAATCGCATTTTATTATAAAATGATTCATCATAAGCTACGCCTTTATTGCAAAAAGCAAATTGCAATTTATTACGATAAAATTCGGTTTTGGGCGAAGCTAAAGTGGGTAATATTTCGGGCAAATTTTCGAGCTTGCCAATATGCTCAAACGCTTCTTTTACTATTTGATGTTTAAATAATAATTGAGCATCATATTTTAAATCTTGCCATTTGCAGCCACCACACATGCCAAAATGTTCGCAATGAGGCGTACTTCGAAGCGGCGAATAGCTATGAAATTTTATAGCCGAACCTTTTGAAAAGCTTTTTTTGCTTTTATAAATTTTAATATCAACCACATCGCCAGGCACAGCATTATCAACAAAAATTACTTTGCCATCGTGCTTTCCCATGGCTTTATCTTCGGGTGTGATTGATGTAATTTCAACTTGTTCAATCACTGTATATTCAATATCTTGTTTAGGTTTTCTCATCTTTTCATTTGTTTAACAAAACGCAAAGGTAAACTTTAGCAATAGATTAATTCATTTTAACTATTTTCGCAACTCAAATTTTTAAATAATTTTTTATCAATGAAGTCAATCATCCTTAAAAGTATTTTCGTTTTAGGAAGTATATCAGTAGCTGTTGCTCAAAAGCCTATGCCCAAAGCAGCCGCATCCAATCAAAATGATGTAGTATTTACTTATGGCACTAACAAGGTTACTGCTCAAGAATTTGTATCTGTATACAAAAAAAATAGTAATACAAAAACAACCGAATACACTGAAAGTGCTTTAAAAGATTACATGAAATTGTATGAAAATTTTAAATTAAAAGTAGCTGAAGGCAGGACACTAAAAGTAGATACCATGCCATCGTTAAAAACGGAATTAACTAATTATAGAAAACAACTAGCCAAAAGTTATTTGTTAGATAAAGAAGTGATGGAACACATGTATCATGAGGCTTGGGAACGGTCTAATACCGAAATTCATGCAGCGCATATTATGATAAAATTAAATGCTGATCCATCGCCAGCCGATACATTGGCAGCATATAAAAAGATAATGGCTATCTATGATAGATTAACTACAAAAAAAGAAGATTTTACTGCCGTTGCAAAAGCATCAAGTGAAGATCCATCAGCAAAAAATACAGGTGGCGATGTAGGTTATTTTTCAGCGCTTCAAACTTATTATCCATTTGAAAATGCGGCTTATTCATTAAAAACAGTAGGTTCTATCAGCAAACCATTTAGAACAATTAAAGGATACCATATTGTTAAATTGATTGATAAACGTGCATCAAAAGGACAAGTATTGGTGCAACACATTTTGGTATCGTGTGCAAAAGCTTCAAATGCCAATACAATTGAAATGGCACAAAAAAGAATTGCAAAAATATATGAATTGGCTAAAGGAACTAAATTCACTTTTGATGAATTGGCTCGTGATAGTAGCGATGATAAAATGAGCGCAAAAGATAATGGTAAATTACCTTGGTTTGGTGCTGGTAAAATGGTTGACGAATTTGAAGATGCCGCTTTTAAATTGCAAAACAAAGGCGATATCTGTGCTCCATTTCGTACCGATTATGGTTTTCATATTATTAGATTAATAGATAAAAAAATGCCTGAATCGTACGAAAAATCAAAGGCAGAAGTTAAAAAATTAGTTGAAAAAGATGCACGAATTGAAAATGCAAAATCTGTTGTAATTAGTAATATTAAAAAAGAAAATAAATACACTTTTAATAAAGCAAATTATGATGCATTTGTAAAATCATTAGACTCATCATTATTAAAAGGAAATTTTCAAGCCCTATTGGTAAATAACTCTACCACTATTTTTAGCCTTGATAATAAAAATTATACGGCTAAAGAATTTGCAAATTATTTAGAAAGCAACCAAAGAAATTTAAGAAAATTTGCAACAAATTCAGGTGATGTAGCTAATAAAGGATTACCAGCTTGGATTGATAAAGTATGTAATGATGTAGCTGAAAATAAATTAGATAAAAAATATCCTGAATTTAAAACCTTAATGGATGAATATACAGATGGCATCATCCTATTTGATATTACAGATAAAAATGTGTGGAGCAAAGCTGTAAACGATACTACAGGGTTAAAAGAATATTATAATCTGCATAAAGAAAAATATATTTGGGGCAATAGATTGCAAGCAAACATTTACCGTTGTGGTAGCGAAAATGCGGCTACTATTGTAAAAGAATCGTTGGCTAAAAATATTGAAATTGATAGCATCAAAAGGAAAATAAATTCGCAAAACATAGGCGGTGTAAGCGTTGAAAGCGGTAAGTATGAAAAAGGAAGCAACAAATTATTAGAGAATGTGAAATGGGAAAAAGGACTTCAATCATTTACCAATGATGGCATTTTTGTAGTTGTAGATGTAAAAGAAGTATTACAACCAAGTACAAAAAAATTAGAAGAATCAAGAGGTTATGTAATTGCTGATTATCAAGAAATGCTTGAAAAAACATGGATGGAAAAATTAAGAGCTAAATATCCAATAAAAGAAAATGAAGCTGCTTTAAAAACTTTAGTGAAATAAAAAATGCTTTTAACTGAAAGCCCGACTCAAAATTGAGTCGGGCTTTTTTATTTATATTTGAACAAAAATAGAAAGATGAAAAATATTTTATTGCTCCTTATTATCTGTTGCCCATCTTTAATTGTTGCACAAATACCATCTACTAATATTTATTTATTGGATGTAAATTATAACACCACTACCAATAAATTTAGTTTCACAAATGCCACAAAAATAAATACCAGCAATACTTACAATAATCAACCTTATTTTTTACCCGATGGCAATTCTTTACTTTTCACTTCGATAGGTATGGATAAGCAAGCCGATATTTATACCTATGATATAAGAAAGAAAATGGCAATAAGATTAACTTCAACAGCCCACGTTAAAGAATATTCGCCACAACTTACACCCGATAAAAACCACATTTCGGTAGTACGAGTTGAGGAAGATGATAGCACCCAACATCTATGGCAATATAACTTAAAAGGGCAACCCGAAAAAATGCTATCAACCTTAAACCCAATAGGATATTATTGTTGGTTGAATAAAGATGAATTGGCTTTAGATGTATTACAAAAAGGCGATAAAATGAATATTGAATTACTAAATTTAACTACTGCTAAAACAAAAAAAATAGCCGAAAACACTGGGCGTTGTTTGGTATCATTTAAAATAAACGATAGTGTACCTATATTATATTATGTGCAAAAAAAAGCAGCCGATAGTAGTTATTTGGCAATGGCTATCAGCTTAATGAAGTTGAAGAATTATAATGATATTAAACCTTCGCCATTTTTAACATTACCTTATGTTGAAGATTTTTGTTGGATGAAAGACTTTGGATTTTTGATTGGTAAAGGCGGAAAATTATATTTGAATAATGATAGAAAATATACTTTGATTGCCGATTTTAACAATACAAATTATGCTGCATTTTATCGGTTAGCATATTTTCCAATTTCTGCTACAAAGGGTAAATTGGCATTAGTAGTTTATGCTGATAAAAAGCCATAAAAAAAGGCATCCAAAATTTGGATGCCTTTTTTTATGAAATATATTTATGTACGGATTAGAAAAATTTGCTTCTGTTATCTTTAATGTTAGCATGTTTTTTCAATTCGCCTAATAATTTGTATTCAATTCCGCTGCTATATTGATTCTCAAGAGTAGCTCTATTATTCATCATTGGGTTAGGTTGTGCAGCTTCAACAGATTCGGTAGAAATTACAAACATACCTGCATTGCCAACCACTGGTTTTGAAATAGCACCTTGTTTTAAACCAAAAGCAGTACCTACTACTTCGGGTTCGAACCCGATAGACATAAATGGCTGACCAAAAGATAAGCCTTTAGCTGTATGTACAGTATCGCCTAAAGCGGCGGCTGCATCTTGTATTGAAGATTTACCTGCTAATTTTGCAGCCATATCTTTTGAAATTATTTCTACTTTTTTTTGCTTTCTTATTTCATTTTCAATCATGCCTTTATTGGTTTCAATATCTGCTTTTCCTTTTTCAGCAATTGATGAAAGTTTGGCAACAATTAATTTGTTATCAATAGTATACACGGCTGATACGGTACCAACTTTTGTATCCTCATTGTATACAAAATTTTTAATTAATTCACGTGCACTACCATTAATACCCATAATGTTTGCATCATTTTGTTTAATGTTTCTATTTTGAACGCCTAAATTTTTAGCAGCAGCGTCAAATGCAGCAGCAGTGGTGTTTTTTGAAGCAAATTCGTTGGCTTTATTCGTAATAAACATTTCTGTTTCGTGGCTTGGATGCAAATTTTTTGCTATAGTAAATACTTGTACATTATTGTTAATGCCTTTTTGGTCAACTATTAATATTAAATGAATACCGAATTGAGTAGTAACTTTTTTAATATCTCCCTTTTTACCATTAAAACATGCTGCATCAAATTCAGGAACCATTCTACCTGATGTGAAATAACCTAAATCACCACCTTTATCTTTCGAACCTGGATCAGCAGAATATTTTCTAGCTAAATCGGCAAAGTTTGCCCCTTTTTTAATAGCGGCTAAAATACTGTCAGCTCTTCTATTAACAGCAGTTGTATCGCCTTGAGCAGCTAATAATATATGGCTTGCTTTTACCGAATCTGGCATTAATTTACGGCTTACTATTTTCGAAATTTTAATAAACCCTGCTTCAGTATATGGTCCTACTACTGCTTTTACAGGTTTTGAAAAGAAAGTATCTTTTATTGAACTTGGCATATTTGCTTTTGTATAAAACTTGCCATCAATATCTAATTCAGAGTTAGCAGCTACTAAAATCGAATCATTTTTTGCACGATGGAATGAATCAACTAAAATGGCTAATGAATTTGTTGCTTTTGCAATATCATCAGCACTTGGTACTAAATCAAATGATACAAAATCAACTTTACGCTCTTCTTCTTCTTTTGCAAATTGACGAATATGTTTTTCGGCATATTCTTTAATTTCAGCATCAGTAGGTTTTACTTTATCATCGGCTACAGTAGTAAAAGGTACATAAGCAAATTTAATATTTACTTTATCGCCTTTTTCTTTAGCATCCATATCTACCATAAATTTTGGTATGTAAAATCCTTTTGTTACCAGCTTATTATATTTATTAGTGAATCTATCTTTATTCACATAATCTTTAATAAACATCCAACGTTTTTGAACATTTTCTTTATTGTTTTTAAAATCTTCGCTATTTAAAAAACGAGTAACATTTGATGGTGAAAACTGACCCGTTTTAGGGTCGCCAAATTGTTGACGAATTACTTGATGTGGAGAATTGCCAGCCAGTTGAGCTTGCATTTCTTCGGTACTAACCATAATACCTAACTCATCATACTTGTTTTGCATTAAAGTATTTTGAATTAACTCACTCCAACTTTGCTCACGAAGGCTTTGACGAACATTCTCATCAATTGCTTTCCCATTGGAATTAAACATTTCGTATTGTTCGGTATTTTTATTTTCGATACTTGCAAATTCGTTAAATTCGATTTTAGTACCATCAATTTTTGCAATTATTGTATCTTTATTACGCAACGAAGATGATTCGCTGTTTAAAGCCGACATCAACAAAAAGCCTAACAATGCTAAGCCAATTACAATTGAAACTACAACACCAAAACGTTCTCTGATTTTACCAATAATAGCCATGGTTTTTAAAAATTATGTTTGTTTTTTATGAATTAAATTATCACTTGTTTTTTAAAACAAGGGTTGCAAATGTAAGTTTTTTGTGCTGATATTCAAATATCAAAGCCAAAAAGGTTTTAAAAGATTATTTAGCCAATATTCGTAAATTGTTTAATGCAAAATTTGGGCGTTGCAAATACATATCGGCATTGCCAAATCGCTTATGTATCACAACTCTTCGAGTATTAGCAAATAAAAAAATGTATGGCTGTTCATCATATACTATTCTCTCAAATCTTTTAGTAAGATTATTTCTTTTGCTTTCATCAATAGTAAATTTGATAGAATCAATTAATTTATCTGTTGTTTCATCACCAAATCCGCTATAATTATCGCCATGTTTTTGCCAACCTTCGGTTTTCCATAATTGCGAAAAATCATCAGGCCCACTATAACCGCCCCAAACACCTAACAACATATCAAAATCATGAGCCCTTGCTTTTTCTTTCCATACCGAAAAATCTACCACGTTTAAATTTAATTTTGCACCCACTTTTGCAAATGATTCTGCCATCAACATTGCCACATCTTTCCATTCGGGCATGTTGTTCATTAAGTTAATATCAACTATCAATTCTACTTTTTCGCCATTTATTTTTTTATCTCTTATGCCATCTTTGTTGCTGTCTTTCCAACTTGCATCATCTAATAATTTTGTAGCTTGAGCTATATCTAAAGACAATAATTTCAAAGTAGAATCATACGCTTTTTTCATGGGCGAAACCACCGAAGTAATGCGGCTTGGCGCTCCTTTAAAAACTATTTTTATAATATCATCGGCTGGTGTAAGCAGCGCAAAAGCACGGCGTACATTTTTATCGGTAAATATTAATTTATGTTTTTTGCCATCAGGTTTTGTGTTGAAAGATGCATAAGTGTAATTAGGCGTACTTAAAAAATAACTGTAATAGTTTTTGTTAAAATTGCTATCCGTTCGTAGCTCTAATAATTTGGCTGTTGATAGGCTGCTGCTTACATCAATTTCTTGCTTTTTAAATTCGAGCATGGTTGAATTGGCATCGGTATTTATTTTAAAAATTATTTTTTCGGGCAATGCTTTATCATAAATTAAATTGCTGTTGGCAGCCCAATAATTTTGCTTTTTAATTAATGTAATAGATTGTGCTTTATTCCATTCCGAAACTTTGTATGG
>JBEEMV010000054.1:0-3649 GCA_041192505.1 Bacteroidota bacterium | reverse complement strand
CAAAACCACTACAGTCGGGCGATGTATCCATGTGTGAGCAAAAACACAACACAGGAACATTTTTATTTGTATTGCTTTCGATAGTGGCGTACACATAGCCATGCTCATCCAATTCAGCATCGTTGATGCCGATTGCTTTTAATTCTTCTACTAAAATTTTTCCTAAATTTTTTTGTTTTTCAGTACTTGGGCAAGTAGGTGAATTGGGATCAGATTGTGTATCAATTTTTACATAACGCAAAAAACGTTCAGACGCAGTAAAATTATAGTTATTGAAAATCATGAATAATAATATTTAAGCGGCTAAGATAATTAGGCAGATTTGATTTTTAGAAGAAATATATTTTAGTACAAATTAGGTAATCGATTACCTAATTTGTACTACCTTTGTTTTATGATACAACGACAAGCAGAAAAAGAAATAAGAAAAATAGCCAAGCAATTCAGGGCTTTGGCTATTGTTGGGCCAAGGCAATCGGGTAAAACTACTTTAGTGAAAAAAATATTTCCTACCAAACCTTATGTAAGTTTAGAAGACCCCGATACCAAACAAATGGCAACGGAAGACCCAAGGCATTTTTTATCATTGTATAAAAACGGTGCTATCATTGATGAAGCACAACGAGTACCAGCGCTGTTTTCATATTTACAAGGCATTTTGGATAACACTAAAAAGAATTCGTTGTTTGTGCTTACAGGCAGTAATAATTTTTTATTACAAGAAAATATTTCGCAATCGTTAGCTGGCAGAATTGGTTATTTCGATTTGCCGCCATTATCCATTCAGGAAATAAAATTGTTTGGTGCAAAATTGCCCACCGCCGAAGATTGGATGTTGAATGGCAGCTATCCTGAAATATTTGATAAAAAACGAAATCCTGCATCGTGGTATGCAAGTTATATCCGTACGTATGTTGAACGTGATGTACGCATGATACGAAACATTGCTAATGTAAACACGTTTACAAAATTTTTAAAACTATGCGCAGGCAGAGCATCACAACAATTAAATATTTCAAATATTAGTATCGAATCGGGTATTGATATTAAAACTATTCAAAGTTGGTTGAGTATTTTAGAAAGCAGTTTTATTATTTATCAATTACCAGCTCATCATAAAAATTTTAATAGAAGATTAGTAAAAACACCCAAGCTATATTTTTACGATACTGGCTTGGCTTGTAATTTATTAGGTATAAAAACAGCACACGAATTAAGCTTATCGCCCTTTCGGGGTGCTATGTTCGAAAATTTTATTGTGTCAGATATTCGCAAACAGCAAATGAATAAATCAGAATTAAATAACCTATTTTATTGGAGAGACAATAAAGGTGTAGAAATAGATATGCTATTAGAAGTAAAAAATAAATTATTGCCCATTGAAATAAAAGCAGGCAAAACAGTGAATAGCGATTTTGTAAAAAACATTAATTTTTGGAATGAATTGGCAGGCGCAAAAGGTGGTGAAATTATCTACGGTGGCTCATCTTCCTATACCCGACCAGATAAAATAAAAGTAACAAGCTTTTTGGATATTTAGTACAAATTAGGGAATCGATTACCTAATTTGTACTAAATTAAATTATAAAACAAAAGCCTTGAATAATTCAAGGCTTTTGTTTTTAGCGTAAAAAAATATTTTATTCCCCACCATTTAAATAGGTACTCAAATCGCTAATTGAACTTTCAAACTCAAAAGCATCATTTACTTTGTAATAATTCTTTTGGTCATAAGTATATTTATATGCAAATTTTGCAAAATCTAACTTGCTTTGTTCAAAGGTAAATAATTTCATAATGCTACGAACTTGGGCAGCTGTACAGCAGTTGGCTCCTACAATTTGCTTAGCTATTTGCAATTTCGAATCTTCAAATGTTTTGGTGCCTATGGATTGTTTAGCACTTTCAAATTCTGATTGATTCATTGGTCGTGGGCAACCGATAGGCCCATTATAACCCTCTACATACACTACTCTATTTTCAACTGGGGCAGAATAATTTCCATCGGTTGATGTATGGGTAACGGTAGTAGTTTGTCTTGTAGTTGTAGTGCCACCCATGCCATTTGTATTCACATTTATCGAACCGCCCAAACCACCTACATTCATATTAATATTTACATCATCAGGGTTACCAGATGTAGTAGTGGTGGTAGTTGTAGTGGTATGATGTACCACTTCGCCATCATTTATTATCGTATTATTTACCGGAGCCTGACCATAAATAATTACTCTTTCGTTGGACGGTGGTGGCGGATAATTTAATGGCACCATATTATCGCTTACAATTCTAATCACATATCTTTCGGGCGCTGGCGCTGGCTTTTTACCATCTTTAATAATAGCAGCTTCTTCTCTCATTCTTTTTTCAATTAAAGTTTCTTTCTTTTTCCTAATATTGAAAGTTCTTTCATGGTCGGGTAAAATATTTATTTTATCATTTACCACACCCAAATCTTTATCTTCAAAAATAATTTTTACTATGTACAATCCTTGTGGCATACGACGAATAGCCACATTGGTTTCGGGCGATGCATTTTGCTGAATGCCATTCATCACCACCGTAAAACGTTCGCCTTCTTCGGTAAATAAAATTAAATTGCCTTTTTGTGCAAAGGCAGTAGCACTTAAAGCAATAAGCGCAATAATAAAAAGTGTAATTTTTTTCATCCTTATAGAATTAATTTAGTTAAAAATATTTTGTTGTTTAAAATTAATAAAGTTCATGCCAAAAATAATTTTTAATATTGTTAAATAATAGAATTAATCGTTAAAAAAATGCATCATCAAGAAGAACATTTTGAAAGTAGCGAAACTGTAAAAGATATTGTAATAGGCATGAGTGATGGGCTTACTGTACCTTTTGCATTGGCAGCTGGCTTAAGTGGGGCTGTAAGCAGCACCAATATTATTTTAACTGCTGGTATTGCCGAAATTATTGCTGGTAGCATAGCTATGGGATTAGGCGGATATTTAAGCGGCCGTACGGAAATAGACCATTACAACAGTGAATTAAAACGAGAATATAATGAAGTGGAAACCATGCCCGATAAAGAGAAACATGAAGTAAAAGAAATTTTAACGCATTATGGATTGGGTAATGATGCAGCAAATATTGTAGTAGATGAATTGGCAAAAGACAAAAATAAATGGGTAGATTTTATGATGAAATTTGAATTGGGACTTGAAAAGCCTAATGTAAACCGAGCCCGAAAAAGTGCTATTACTATTGCCCTATCCTATATTGCAGGCGGCTTAATTCCGCTTAGTCCTTATTATTTTATTGGCGAAGCGCAAATGGCATTGTATTATAGTTGCGGCGTTACGCTTATTTGTTTGTTTGCTTTTGGTTATTTTAAAAGTAAAGCAACGGGGCAGCCTTTATTTACAGGTGCTTTAAAAGTTACAGCCATTGGTGCATTAGCAGCCGCTGCTGCTTTTAGTATTGCTAAATTATTTCATGTAGGGTAATTGTTTAATACTTCTAGCAATGTAGTTTTGATTAAGTTTTTGATGTAATTTTAATTACTGCATTACACTTCACTTCAAAATTAACCGAGTTGGCAATAAAACATTTTTCATGTGCTTTTTTATGTAGTTCATTTGCTTTTTCAATCATACTATTTTCAGTAATAGTTACAACAGGATTT
>JBEEMV010000053.1:0-16856 GCA_041192505.1 Bacteroidota bacterium | reverse complement strand
AAACATTTAATTGACTCCATTTTTTTATAATTTTTTTTTGAGTTGGCAAAAGTACAATTTTAACTTTTATAAAATTGCAACATTGGTAACACAAAATATAAAAATTTGTTTATAAAAAGAGCTGTATAATCTTTGCTATTAATACTTAATTATAAGCCTATAATTTTAATTTTACCATTCTATAATTTATACTTCATCATCTATTGAAACACAAATTAATTTGGTTTACCGTACCCTTATTATTGGCTATAAATATTTTTTTTAAAATAAATATTAGCCATCAATCATCGTATTCGGGGTATAGTAATATGTTTAATTTTATGCAAGCCTGGCATCATCAATCGCCAGCCAGTTGTTATTTTAGCCCTACTAATACCTTCGAAAATAAGGGCGATAAATTTGTGCAATATTGGCCTGGCTTGGTAGATAGTAAAGGTAATTGTTACTACACATCGTTTCCACCCTTTAGTTTTCAGCTATGTTATTTTTTATGGTGGCTTACTAATTTTTCGAATATAGAAACAGTATTTTTTACCATCAATATTTTATTTCATTTTGCCGCTGCTTTATTATGTATGCTAAGTGTAATAAAAATATTAGCAGCTCTGCAGTATAAATCAAGTAAGCTGGCGGCTTTGTTTACCTTTTCGGCAGTACTATTTACACCTATTACATTTTGGTTTTTTGCCGATTACTTTTTTATAGAAAACGTAGCCCTACTGCTTACTGCTTTTTTTATTTATGCCATTTCAAGTTATTATGCAAACAACTCAACCTACAATTTCGGGATGGTGCTTTTTTCTGTAATTATATTGTGCTATACCGAAGCCATAGGATATTTTGCTGCCTTTACTTTTTTTATTTTTATTTATACCGAACAAAAAAAATGGCTATCAACCAAAGCCATAGCAGTGGTTTTTGGCAGTGGTTTTATATTGTTGCTTACCTTTTTTCAATATGGATTAATAGAAGGATGGCAACCAATGTTGCACAATTTTGCAGTACGATTTATGGGCAGAAGCGGTTTTTTTGGCGCAGCAAAAACCGAAAATGGTGTAGGTATATTTTCAGTTGATTTATATATTTATGCATGGCATATAATAAAGGTAGGTGTGTTGGCATTGGGGCTTTTATTTATAGCATTAATAATCTCATTTTTTGTACGAATAAAATCAAATGAAATTTCGAATGAGTTAATGAAAAAGAAATTTTGGTGGTTTGTATCATTGCCTATTTTAATGCATTGTTTCATTTTTATAAATGCTAATGCATTGCACGACCAATTGATGGTAAAATTGGTTTTGCCCTTAAGTATTTTATGCGGTGTTTTGATTGGCATTTTTAGCGAACAAAAAAAATCGAGATGGGCAATTTATGGCTTTGCAGGATTGTTGATAGGCATTATGTATTATCCCATTATGTTTGCTGAAAGCATGGGTGATGAAGGCGTACAACAAGCAGCACAAAAGTTTATTCATCAATCATCGCCGCAAAAATCGATGATAGTAATTTGCGATAAAAATCAATTTTATCAAGCCCCATCCTTATTTTATCATTCCAATCGAAATTATTTTTTATTGCCAGATACCTTATTAATAAACGATGCCAAGCAAAGATTAATTACCGATTCGAGTATTATATTTAAAGTAGATGCCAACTGGCAAGTAGAAAGTAGCAGCACAATAGCCAATCATTAGTAATAAAAAAATTGCCAAGTAGCATTACTTGGCAATTTTTAAAACCGTTTAATAAGCTTAATTTATTAGTACAACGGAAAACTTTTCATGTATTCATTAACATCATTTTTAACAGCTGTTAATACAGTTTCATTTTCCGAATTCATAATTACTTTATCAATACAATCAGCAATAAATTGCATATCATTTTCTTTCAAACCTCTTGTAGTAATAGCTGGTACACCAATCCTTACACCGCTTGTAACAAAGGCAGATTTATCATCAAATGGTACCATGTTTTTATTGGTAGTAATATCAGCTTTTTGCAAAGCCACTTCGGCTTTTTTACCACTAATATTTTTATTGCGCAAATCAATTAACATTAAATGATTATCAGTGCCACCGCTAATAATGTTATAATCTTTAGCCATAAAACATTTTGATAATGCTTGTGCATTAGCAATTATTTGACGGCAATATTCTGTAAATTCATCGGTTAAACATTCGCCAAAAGCCACTGCCTTAGCAGCTATTACATGTTCTAATGGCCCACCTTGTTGCCCAGGAAATACAGCACTATCAATCAAACTACTCATCATTCTTGTTTCGCCTTTTGGTGTGGTTAAGCCAAATGGATTTTCAAAATCTTTACCCATTAAAATAATTCCACCTCTTGGCCCACGTAAAGTTTTATGTGTAGTTGATGTTACAAAATGGCAATGATGAATTGGCGATGTTAAAAATCCTTTGGCAATTAAAGCCGCAGGATGTGCAATATCAGCCATTAACAATGCGCCTACTTTATCAGCAATTTCACGAAAACGTTTAAAATCCCAATCACGACTATATGCCGAAGCACCTGTGATAATTAATTTTGGTCGTTCCCTCATCGCCGTTTCTTCCACTTTATTCAAATCAATTCTGCCCGTTTCTTTTTCAACACCATAAAAACTGGTTTGGTATAATTTACCTGAAAAGTTTACAGGCGAACCATGTGTTAAATGCCCACCATGATTCAAATCTAAACCCAAAATTTTATCACCTGGTTTTATAATTGCACTCATCAAAGCAGCGTTTGCCTGTGCGCCACTATGCGGTTGCACATTGGCATAAGCCGAACCAAATAATTCGTTCACTCTATCAATTGCTAATTGTTCAACTTGGTCAACCACATCACAACCGCCATAATATCTCTTGCCTGGATAACCTTCAGCATATTTATTGGTTAAGCAGCTGCCCATGGCTTCCATTACTTGCTTGCTGGTAAAATTTTCAGATGCTATTAGTTCTAAACCTTCTTGTTGGCGATGTAATTCTTTTTCAATTAAATTAAAAATGGCGGTATCTCTTTGCATGATTTTTTATTTTAGTAGTACAAATGTAAAAATGCTTTCAGCAGAATTTATTTTCTTTACTAAAATTTTTAAACACCGATGGATAGAATTGAACGAATTAATGAAATGTTGAAACAAAACCCAACCGATAGTTTTTTGCTTTTTGCATTAGGATTAGAAAAAATAAAATTAGGTAATGAGGATGAAGCATTACAATTGTTTCAATCCATCACTTTATCAAACCCCGATTATTCGGGCGTTTATTATCACTTAGGTAAATTATTAGAACGTAAAAATGAAACCGAAAAAGCAATGGAAGCGTATGAAAAAGGAATGCAAGTTTGTAAAAAACTAAACGAACAACATAATTTTAACGAATTGCGAAATGCATTAGATATGTTGCTTTAAAATTATAAATTAAAACCGATGAACTCAACTCAAAAAATAAATTATATCAATATTGGCTTAATGCTTTTTTCGGCAATAGCAGCCATGATATTACCTTTTGAAGTATTTTTATTTGCGTATGCTTTTTTAGGGCCTTTGCATTATTTAACAGAAATAAGTTGGCTGCACGATAGAAATTATTACACCAAAGGTAAGTACGATGCCATTGTTTTGCTGGGCGTAGGCTTACTATTATTAGCCGCACAATTAGATAGGCAATTTGAACAATTAGGATTGGGTTTAGCTGGCAATAATGATATTTTAAACAGAGGTATTTATATTGCTTTCTTAAGTTCTATTATTTTAGTATTTGTAAAAAATAGATGGTATAAAATATTAGGTGTGGCATTGGTTTGCATTACTATGTATGTAGCCGATCATTGGATATTATTTATTTCAGTTTTTTTGCCTACACTGGTTCATGTATTTGTATTTACGGCTTTGTTTTTATTGTATGGTGCTTTAAAAAGCCGAAGTATAACAGGTATAATTTCGTTTGTTGTTATGCTGCTTTGCCCTGTATTGTTATTCACTATTATGCCCGATAAAATTTTTATCCCAATCACTTCTTATGGATTAGGGGCATATAAAAATTTCGAATTGCTTAATCAAATTTCATTATTCAAATTCTTTAATATTCAACGACCAGATGAACAGCAAATTTATTTTTCATCTACAGGTATTGTGTTGATGCGGTTTATAGCCTATGCTTATACTTATCATTATTTAAATTGGTTTTCGAAAACACAAATTATTAAATGGCATGAAGTACCAAAAAGCCGCTTTGCAATAGTTATTTTACTATGGCTATTTTCAATTGCATTATATTTAAAAGATTATAAGCTTGGCTTCGAATGGCTTTATTTCCTTAGTTTTTTGCATGTATTGTTAGAGTTTCCATTAAATTTTATTTCCATAACAGGTATTTATAAAGAACTAAATAACATCATTTCTATTCCTAAAAAATAAATACAAAGGCATAAAAAAAGGAAAGTGATAAACCACTTTCCTTTTTTTTATTTCGAAAAAAATATTGCTACAGTATTGCTTCAAAAAAATTATTCGCCTACTAAACTTTTGTATTGTGCAGCAGTTAATAATTCAGCAATTTCTGCTTCGTTAGTTAATGTCATTTTAATCATCCAGCCATCGCCATAAGGGTCTTTGTTTACCGCTTCGGGGGCTGTATCTAAAGCAGCGTTTAACGATTCTACTTTGCCCGTTAATGGCAAAAATAAATCACTTACCGTTTTTACAGCTTCTACCGTACCAAAAATTTCTTCTTTTTTTAACGATTTGCCTACTGATGGTACATCTACAAATACAATATCGCCCAACTCACGTTGTGCAAAGTCTGTAATTCCGATGGTGGCACTTGTGCCTTCAATTTTAACCCATTCGTGGTCTTTGGTATAAAGAAGATTGTCTGGAAAATTCATTTTAAAATTTGTTTTTATTTAAGGCGCAAATGTAAAGTTTTATTTTAAATATTAATGGGAAATTATGCCTTTGAAATTCTCTATTTCATCAAATGCCAATTCACACATCAATAGACTTCTTCGGGAAATACCATTCTTCTCTATGGGAGAAGATAAAGATGAGGTCATTAACAAGCATTTTCCGAAGAAGTCTAATTTTTAATATCTTGTTATTGAATAAAGTTAAAAAGCGAAACTGAAATTAATCAGTTTCGCTTTTTAATAAGGATTATTTTAAAAAAACAATTATGGAAAAATACCTAATTGTAAATAGCTATCACCAATTTTATTGATGGCATTTACAAAAGCAGCAGTTCTTAAATCATCTATTTTTTTGTTGGCTTTATATATTTCACGAATCTCGTGGTAAGAGCCAATCATAGTATCTTCCAAGCCGCTATATACTAAATCAATTTCATCAGGACCATGTGCTAAAATACTTCTTTCAGATGAACTAACTTTTTTACCTGTTAATCCTTCAACTGCCGAAATCATATTCGCATTTGAGTTTTCTTGAAAACGTTTTTCCATACGTCCATAACGAACGTGGCTTAAGTTTTTCAACCATTCAAAATAAGATACTGTAACACCACCTGCATTTAAATACATATCGGGCATTACCACAATTCCTTTTTTAATTAAAATAGCGTCCGCATCGGGCGTTAACGGGCCATTAGCAGCTTCGCCAACTATTTTAGCTTTAATTTTAGGAGCATTTACAGCATCAATTACGTTTTCTAAAGCTGCTGGAATTAAAATATCGCAATCGGCTTCTAATACATCACTTGCTTTTTTAGAAGTTTTGCTTGCGCCTTTATAATTTAAAATTGAACCAGTTTCTTGTTTGCATTTAAATACAGCATCTACATCTAAGCCTTTAGGGTTATAAATTGTTCCTTCCATTTCGCTTAATGCCACTACCAATGCACCATTTTTTTGAAAGAAATAAGCAGCATGATAACCTACATTTCCTAAACCTTGAACAGCCACACGTTTGCCTTCAATACCAACTGATAAGCCTAATTTTTTCATTTCATCGGCTTGGTTACACATTTCACGAATACCGTAAAATACACCTAAGCCTGTAGCTTCTTTTCTTCCACGAACACCACCTTGAGCAATTGGTTTACCTGTAATACAACCAGCAGCATCAATTTCACCTGGTTTCATAGATGTATAGGTATCTAAAATCCAACCCATTTCACGTTCGCCACTGCCATAATCAGGTGCAGGTACATCAATGCCAGGTCCTATAAAATTTTTCTTAATTAACTCGGCCGCATAACGACGAGTAATTCTTTCTAACTCATCTACGGTATAATCTTTTGGATTAATTTTAATACCACCTTTACCACCACCAAACGGCACATTTACTGTTGCACATTTGTAAGTCATTAACGATGCTAAAGCCATTACTTCATCTTGGTTTACACCCATGCTATAACGGATGCCACCTTTACAAGGTAATTTGTGATGACTGTGTTGCACACGATAAGCCTCAATAACTTTTACTTCGCCTTTTATTTTTACAGGAAAGCGCATTTGGTAAACGCTATTACAAGCTTTAATTTGTTCTAACAAACCTGGTTCGTATGAAGTAAATTTTGCAGCTTTATCAAATGAACGTTCAACGCTCTGAAAAAAACTGTACTCGGCATGAGTATTTGATTGTTTCTTTGCCATGATTAAAAATGGATTATTGTTTTATTTGATGAATCTAATTTTTTTTCAACTGATGATATTTTTCTATCAATGGTAATTAAATAAATAATTAATCCCACTAAGATAGTTGAAATTACGGCTACTACTACCCATATTTTCCCTTCAGAACGCATGGTGTCAGCCATTTCGGCGGCTGATGCTGTAAGGCTTAATGATATTAAACCTACTAACATTGCTATTGATTTTGTATAATTGGAAAGTTTCAAATTATGTTTTTGAAAAATTGAGTGCGCAAACGTAACGTAAAAAGATTAATTCTGCAATATTGATTTTAATATAAAGTTTCAACACTTACATGTGCAGTTATTTAATTAGTATAACATCGCCTTTTAAAAAGATAGTTCTGCCAAAATAATTTTCAACGTGTAGTGTCCATACATAAGTATCTATTGGCATAGGTTGATTATGAAAAGTACCATTCCAACTTTTTGTTTTATCATCGGTAGTAAATACGTTATTTCCCCACCTATCAAACACATTAAATTGCATGATTTTAATACAATCTATGTTTTCGTAAATAGGCATAAAAACATCATCAATGCCATCATTATTTGGCGAAAATGCATTGGGCAATTGTACACTGCCGCATTCATCAAACGTAGTAATGGTAACACATGCAGTGTCTGTACATTGCCACTCATCGGTACCAATTACACAATATTTTTGGGTTAGTATTCCGTTCCAAATGGTTGCACTACAACTATCGCAACTTAAATTATTAGAGGGTTGCCAAGTATAATATTTTGTGCCCGATGCTATTAATTTTACAAGTTGCCCTGTGCCCACCAAAGTATCGTGGCTTACATAAATAGCTGGGCTTATGGCATTAAGTTGTAAAGCAAAATTATGTTTACAATTTTTACTATCAGATACTTGCAAATAATATAATCCTTTGGCTATGTTATACAGCGTTGGTAAAGTTTCGCCATTGCTCCAAAGATAGTAGTATGGCGCTGTGCCATATTTTGCATTTACATGTATACTTCCATCTTTATTAAAACAATGGCTGAAAATAAAATTAGTATCAATGCCAATTGGTAATGGATTTTGAAGATGAATAGTATCTATACTGATGCAATTATTAGCATCTTTTGATGTGATGATAAATGTACCCGAACATAATTTTTTGTTGATGCTATCGGGTTTAAATCCATTTCCCCAATTATAATGATAAGGAATTTTACCACCTAAAGGAGTAATGGCGGCTATACCATTACACGAATCGTTGCAAATAGGATTTGAAATTATATGGGTTTGGGTAATAAAATTAGTTTGAATGGTAAATGAATCAATAAGTGTATCGTTTACGCAAAATTTATTAGTAACCATAATATTGTAGTTGCCACTGCAAATAGAATCTAAATGGTTTGTATTTATTCCATTGCTCCAAAGATAAGTGTATGGCTTCATGCCACCATTAACAGTAATTACAGCATTGCCACTACATGGCGTTTTGCAAAGCGAAGCCTGATAGTTTAATGTATAGCTAAGGCTATCTATCTTTTTTGTTTGAACCAATATGGTATCTTTTATACCACAGCCATCTGTAACAATACAATAATTTGAGCCCAAGCATAAATTATTTACAGTAGCATTTAATTGCGCATTATTCCATAAAAACGAATATGGTTTTAATCCACCATTGGCATGCACAAATGCTTTACCATTGCAAGTATTAATACATGATTTTTTTGAAGAATCTAAATAAAGTTGAGGTAATGAATAATTGGTAATGGTAGCAAATACCGAATCTTTTTGAAGGCATACATCAGTTATATTGCAATAAATATTACCCGAACAAAGTGTGGTATTATTATAAGTAGAGATACTATTGTTCCAACTATATAAATAAGGCAACCTGCCACCCTTGCATTTTACAATGGCTTTGCCCTTACAACTATTACTGCAAATAGGATTATAAATAGAATCTAATAATGCCTTTAAAGTATCGGTTGCAGTAATGCTTACGTAAAAAGTATCAGCAACATTGCAAGCATCTTTAATAATGCAATTGTAATTGCCAAGGCATACATTCATAATAGAATCGGTTAATCCACCATTACTCCATTTATAAGTATAAGGTGCTGTACCATTTGATACAAATACTGTAGCGCTGCCATTGCAAATATTATTACACGATTTTTGAATTATAAATGAATCAATTGTAAGTGGTGCAATTTTATTTACTTTTAAACTAAATGTATCTGAACCACAACCAACGCTTGTGGCAATGCAATAATAATTTGAATCGGGGCAAAGATTAAAATGAGTTTGCGAAAACACAAAATCATTCCATCTAAAAAAATAAGGTGGTACACCACCAGTTAAATTTAAAGTAGCATAAGCATTGCATTGATTGCTACAATTATTATTGGCAATAGTAAAATTACCAATTGCTTTGCCTACCAGCGGCACAAGTATGGAATCTGTAATTGATGAACCACAAGCATCGGTAACGGTGCATTTATAATAAGTATTAGCACAGGCATTAAAATAAGTTTGTCCGCTTGTACCATCATTCCATGTAAAAGTAAAAGGAGGCATTCCGCCATTTACATTTACATAAGCAGTACCAAAACATGCATCTAAGCAAGACCCCGAAGAACCTAACGATATACTTAAATTATTGGCAACTCCAATTGTAGTGGTAATGCCATTATTAATACCACAGGCATCAGTAACAATACAAAAATAATTGGTTGATGTGCATAGTCCAGTAGCCATTGCAGTGGTTTGTCCATTACTCCATAAATAAGTGTAAGGTGGTACACCGCCTTGTGGCGAAAGAGGCGAAGAGTTTTGAACTGTAGCTGTACCTAAACAAAAAGAGTTGCAAGTAGATGTTGATGTTACATTTAACACAATAGGTTTTGCTTTCGGAAATTTAAAAGTAATGGTATCGCTTTTATTACATTTATCGGTTACAATTACTGTATAAATACTATCGGGGCAAAGGTTCTTTCCCATTTGTGTTGTTTGATGATTGTTCCAATTAAATGTATATGGTGTAATGCCACCAGTTACATTAAGAAACGCTTTTCCGATGCAGGGATTCGAACAAGAATAAGTATAGTTGATAGATATAATTGAAGGCGCTCCAGCCACTATTACACTAAAAGTACTGCTTAGGGTAATAGAATCGTTACAAGCATCTTTTATTTTTACCGATACAATTTGCCCAGGGCATATACTATCTATTTGGTTTAATGTAGAACCTGTATTCCATAAATAGGTATAAGGCGCTGTTCCAGTAGGTGAAGCATAAGCATGACCTACACAATTAGCAGAATTTGAACAAGCCAAAACAGCTGGAACGTTTAACACAGCCGACAAACTTTTTTTAGGAACAAAAAATGGAATAGAATCATAAAAACAAGTATCAATAGTTATTACACAATAATTATTACCTGCTGCTAAACTATCTGTATACGATAAAGTATCGCCATTGCTCCATTTATAATGTACGGCATTACTAATAGTATTGCTTATATATACCGAAGTAAAGCCTGTATTTTTACATTTAGATGTTGGAAGAATATTGTTTAAATAAGCTGTAGGCTTTGGTGCATGGGGTAAAGAAATAAAATTAAATGTATTGTAACATACCGAATCGGTAGCCATTATAATATAACTACCACCTATACATAAACTATCTGCAAATGTACCAAAATCGCCATTGCTCCACACACAAGTGGGCGTTTTTTCGCCACCTATCAAAACCACTTCTGCTGCTCCTTTGCAGGATAATGGGCATTCGGTTAATGTGCCATTATCAATACCATTTAATTGAATAGATAATTGTGGTGGTGGAGGAATATTGAAAATAATTGTATCGCTGCCACATCCTACACTTGTTACTATCACTGTATCCCAGCCTGGGCAAAGTTGATGTACGGTTGATATATTTTTCAATATAGTATCTACTGTATGCCATTCATAACCTAAGCCCGATAAATTAGGAACTGAAATACTTGCCGAACCATTGCAAGTAGCAGGACAGCTATATTTTGATATAGAAGGAACAGCATTAAAACTATTGGGCTTAATAGTAAAAAAAACAGTATCGGATGTGCAATAAATTGAATCGGATACGATTACCGAATATGTACCATTGCACAAACTATTTGTATTTATTTGATGGGTATTATTGCTCCATAAATAGGAAAAATTGCTTTTATTACAAGTAGCATTTACAACCACTGCTGCCGATGCACTGCACCCTGTACCACAATTTGAGTAAGTAACATTGCTATTAAATTTGGGTTGTTCAAATTTTAATAGCATAGCATCAGATTGGTTATAATACGATGAAATATATTGGTTGTAACTAAAATATGCACCACTTGGATTAGTAATAAAAATATTTCCATTTAAACCAGTTGTAAAAGTGGCAGATGCCAATACATCGCTATTTTTATTCAATGCCATTGAAAACGGATTATCCGAATCTGTGCCGCCATAATAAGTGCCCCACATATAAGTGCCATATTTATTAAACTTGCATAAAAATGCATCTTGACCAGAATAATAAGGCGAAACCTGAAAGTTGTTATCAAAATACGAATTGCAACCATCATTTATTACAGCTTCATTTTTTGATGATGTGGCATACGAAAAATATACATTATTACAATTATCAATTACTAATACATCATTTATTTTAATTGTATAAAAGTCGATAAAATCATCATCATCGCCGCCTTTGAGGGTGCTCCATTCTAAATTGCCCGATGTCGAAAATTTTGATAAATAGGCATCTCTTTTAAAAGTAGTAATGCCATTGTTTAGTGTTGAATCAATATATTGATTAGAATATTTAATTGGAAAATTTAACGAATTTGTTGAACCAGCCACATACAAATTTCCTTTTGAATCAATAGCCGATGCATTGCCAGATTCATTGTTGCTGCCGCCTAATAGGGTAGACCAAGCCAACGAATTTGAATTAGAAAATTTTACAACTATGGCATCGCTTACATTTAAAACAGCATTGTAATAAAAACCACTGTTTACTAATGGTAATCCTATTGTTGAACTGGTAGTACCAATGGCATAAAAATTCCCTGCACCGTCTGTTGAAACACTATTTAGTGCATCACTAGAATTGCCTCCTACATACGATGACCAAAGCATTGCGCCATTGTTATCAAATTCCATAACTACTCCATCAGTATTAAAATTTAAAGCACTTTGGTTATATGCTGCTGCTTTATTTTTGGTAGGAAATTTTTTCGAATTTGTGCTTCCTACAATAATTGGATGAATACCATTTCTAATATCTAAATCATATAATTCATCATTTAAACTATCGCCAATAAAAGTTGAAAAAAGCAAACTACCCGAACTGCTAAATTTGGCTAACATTCCATCGGTGTAATTATCATTATTTACACTATCTAAATAGCCCAAACCATTATTGAAAATAGGAATTTTTGTAGAAGTAGATGAACCACAAATAAAAACATTATCATTTATATCGCATTTAATAGCATAGCTTTTATCATCAGCATTGCCACCAAAAAAAGTAGACCATGTAAGCTTTAACTGCTTATTAAATTTGCTAATAAAAGCATCGGTATAATTTTTTTTATGTGCAAAATAAGTACCTGCGTTTTTTATCGGAAAGTAAACAGATTGGCTATAACCTGTTACATAAAAATTATCTTGCTTATCAGTACATACAGCCGTTGATACATCATTTTGTTCGCCACCAAAAAAGGTAGTCCAGATTAATATAGGGTCAATAATATAGGAAGTTGAAGTATCAATATTGGTGGTATTAAACGAAACCTGATTGTAGTTTATACGATAGCCCGAAACTATTGTTTTTTCTTGCTGCTTAATCAACACTTTGCTTTCGGCTAGGCTGCCTATTTTGGTATTGGTTAGCAAATAACCTTGTTCATCTATTGTAATATCTTCGGCACCATTGTACTCAAATTTTATTTTTGATGCATCAGCATTAGCAGCTATTTGATACGAAAATTTTAGGCTCGAATCTGTTTGTTCTATTATCCAATTAATATTAGGGTAAATATCACGAACCACTATTTTACGATAACTGGTTATATTTTTAAATGATTTTTGTTCGGTATAAAAATTAGTTAATTCATCAGTTGGATTGAGCCACTCTATATTTTCTTTTTTTATTGATGCATCAATAAATTTCACATCTATTCTAATACAGGAATCTTTATTATCGGTTATTGTTTTAGCAAATCGCTTGTGCAATACATACGTAATACCATGTGTAGTTACAAAAAAATCTAATCCTGTATTTTTAGAATATAGAATAACATCGTTGACTGGGTTTTCATCTTCGTTTTTTAATTGTCCAATGTTTTCAAAAAAACTATTAATACCCTTGTGTACGGGGCGATTATTAAAATTAGAAGTAGCAGTAATTAAGGGCTTGGCAAAACAATATTCTTGCTTAGTTATAAATAACAATAGGAGCAAAATGAATATTCTTTTTTGCATTCAGTTTTTAAATTTTAAGAATATAAAGTTATTGTATTTTTTCTGATTTTTTTAAAAGATAATTTTAAAAATATTGATGCATAAATTACAAAATTACCTACATTTGATTTGCTATATACTATTAAAATAGTTCAAATAAATTATACATGAAAATTCAAATCATCATTATCGCTATCATTATTTTTGGTAGCACTTTTTTTGCTTGCGAAAAACGTGATTTTATTTGCAATTGCACCACCACCGATTCTACTGGCGTTACAATAGCCACCATACATACAAGCCTGCATGGCAAAAAAGATGATGTGCAAAAACAATGCGAAAACTTAAGTAGCGCTAAAAATGGTAAAACCACTTTGTGTGGTTTATAGATGATGTATAACTGTAATTAAAAGGTCAGCTATTTATTTAGCTGACCTTTTTTATTTTGTAAACAATTCAAAAACAATTTACATTTTAGTTTTCAAAAATTATCTTTGATAAAATTTTGAAAAGAATAATGAACAACAAAACAATTATCATAGCCGAAGCTGGTGTAAACCATAATGGCGATATTGAAATAGCTAAAAAACTAATTAACGAAGCTGCAAAAACAGGTGCCGATATGGTAAAGTTTCAAACCTTTATTACCGAAGAAGTAATTAGCAAAGATGCACCCAAAGCCGAGTATCAAAAAAATACTACGGGCAATACCGAGTCGCAATTTGATATGGTAAAGAAATTAGAATTAAGCGAAGCAGCGCATTACGAATTGCAAGCACATTGTGTGGCAAACAATATTCAATTTTTATCTACGCCATTCGATTTACCAAGCATTGATTTATTGCAACGCATGAAATTAGAAATGGTAAAAATACCATCGGGCGAAATTAACAATGTGCCTTATCTGCGCCATATTGCTGGCAAATTCAAACATTATTTTTTGTCTACAGGCATGAGCGATATGAAAGAAATTGAGTTTGCTGTAAAGCTGCTTTCTAAAAGTGGCGTTACCATTAATCAAATTACCATTTTGCATTGCAATACCGAATACCCTACACAAATGCAAGATGTAAACCTTAAAGCAATGAAAACTATTGCTAGGCATTTTAAAACAAATGTAGGCTATAGCGATCATACTATTGGTTGGGAAGTAGCCATAGCAGCCGTTGCATTAGGTGCATCGGTAATTGAAAAACATTTTACTTTAGATAAAAACATGGAAGGACCCGATCATAAAGCATCGCTTGAACCTGATGAATTAAAAACTTTGGTTGAAAAAATAAGAAGTATTGAAATTGCTTTGGGCAGCAGCGAAAAACTGATTTCAGATTCAGCTATGCAAAATGCTTTAGTAGCTAAAAAAAGTATTGTAGCTAAATCTAAAATAAAAAAAGACGAAATTTTTTCGGAACAAAATATCACTGTAATGCGCCCAGGCACAGGCTTAAGCGCCATGCGATGGGATAGTGTAATAGGAAAACCAGCCATTAAAGATTTTGAAAAAGGCGATATGATTGTGGTAGAATAAAAGCTATTGATTAACTTCTTGTGTGGGTTAATTTTAAATGTAGTTTACTACATTTGGTTTTGTGTTTTTATAGCAATTAACACGAACAATGGATTATTTAGTTATTGATAAGTTGTAAATTTATTTCTGTGTTTATCTTCATCATCAGTTTAATCAGTGTTCTAACTAAAAACAAATAATGCAAAACGAAATAATATTAATTGGCTATTCAGGTCATGCGTTTGTGGTGGCTGATATTCTTATTCAATCGGGCGAAAAAGTGATGGGCTATTGCGAACAAAACGAAAAACAATTAAACCCATTTAGATTAAAATATATGGGTATGCAAACCGATGAAGCCGTTAAAAAATCGCTAAAAAAATATACCCTGTTTGTAGCCATTGGCGATAATGCTGTACGAAAACGTATTTACGAATCGGTACAACATGATTTTGAAATTTGTAATGCCATTCATCCCTCATCTATTGTAGCTACTCATGTTCAAATGGGCAGCGGTACTATGATTGGGGCTAATTGTATCATTAATTCATTAGCTAAAATAGGCAATGCTGTAATTTGTAATACAGGTTCAATTATCGAACATGAATGTATTATTAATGATTATGTTCACTTAGCGCCAGGCTCGGTATTATGTGGTAATGTAACAGTAGGAGAGGGCAGCTTTATAGGGGCAAATGCGGTAATAAAACAAGGCATTACTATTGGCAAAAATTGTATTATTGGCGCAGGCAGTGTAATACTTAAAAATGTGGAAGATGGTAAAGTGGTGGTGGGTGATGGAAGAGAAATTATTTCGAATAGAGATATTATTTAAACTTTTACTTTTCTAATTTTTTTATCGGACTACCAATATATACTCCAGCTTCTAATACATTTTTAACAACGATTCCACCCATTCCAATTGTTACATTGCTGCATACATTTATTCCTTGTTTAATGGCAGCTTTAGTTCCAAAATAAACACATTCATCAATTGTACAATTACCACTAATATTTACAGATGGAGCAGTTGTAAAAAAATCCCCAATTATACAATCATGTCCAATAGTAGTTTGTAAATTCAAATGAGCATGTTTGCCAATTTCAATATTGCAAGTTAAAATGCAACCTGCTGTGATTATACTTCCTTCGCCAATTTTTACCCAATCGCTGATAATTGCATTTGGATGAATTAAAGTAGCATATTCAGTTTCTTTAGGAAATAGTGAAACAATCTTTTTTCTTATTTTAGGTTCTCCAACTGCAATTACTAATTGATGTTCGGTTGGATTAAATTCAGAATCGGAAATAGTTTCAACACCCATTATTTCTGTTTTAATATAATCTTTATCGGGCATTTGAAATCTTACAAAGTCTTTCAAGTTTATTTGCTTATCACTTAAGCAATCAATAAGTAATGTAAATACTTCTCTTGCAAATCCACCTGTTCCTGCTATGCAAATCTTTTTGTCGAAGTTTATTTGGCTTTTCATTTTTAGTAAATTAAATTCAATCTACAATTTTACATACTTTTACCAAGTAATTAATATTTACTATTTGAAACTTTTAATTAATGTTGAACAAACAAACAAATAAAATAAACATTTGCATTGTAACAGGAAGCAGGGCTGAATATGGTTTACTTAAACCATTAATTAAATTAATGATAAGTAATAAGGATTTTGATGTTAAGGTTGTTGCTACAGCTTCGCATTTGGAAAAGAAATTTGGCTATACATACAAAGAGATAGAAAAAGATAATATTCCTATTCATCAAAAAATAAATATTTCTATTGGCGAAACTTCTGCCGATAATATCAATCAATCTTTTTCAAAATGTCTTTCAAAATCCTCAACCTATTTTGTTGAAAATAAACCAGACTATTTATTGATTTTAGGCGATAGATATGAAATGTTAGCCATTGCAATTGCGGCTTATATTCATCAAATTCCTATTGCTCATATAAACGGAGGCGAAGCAACATCAGGTACAATGGATGAAGGCTTTAGGCATTCTATTTCAAAATTAAGTTCGTTACATTTTCCTTCAACTGAAAATTATAGACAACGTTTGATTCAATTAGGCGAAAATCCTACAACAGTTTTTAATGTTGGGGTATTGTCTGTAGATAATATTAACAATTTTAAATTGCTTTCAAAAAGCGAATTAGAAAAATCAATAAATTTTAAGTTTACTAATCCAACGGCAATAATTACATTTCATCCTGTTCCA
>JBEEMV010000052.1:0-14919 GCA_041192505.1 Bacteroidota bacterium | reverse complement strand
ACCCAGCCTGATAAAACAGCCAACGAAGTTGAATTAATTCATCAATTATTTAATCATGAATTAATGAAGCTACATATACGTAAACCAGATTGGAGTTGTAATGAAGTAAGACAATTGATACAAGAAATAGATGCAACACATCATCCTAAAATTGTAATTCATCAATATCCCGAATTGCTTAGTGAGTATAATTTAGCAGGCTTTCATATTACGCAGTTTTATAAAAATAAAATTGAAAGTATTAGGCAAATAATAAAACCAAACCAATCGCTATCTATCAGTTGCCATAGTTTTGATGAAATACAACAGCTTAGCAATTTCGACTATTATTTTATCAGCCCCGTTTTTAATAGCATTAGTAAAAAAGGATACGAAAGTAATTTTTCGATAGCCGAAATTGAAACTGGATTAATAAAAAATAAAGACAAAAAAATAGTTGCCTTAGGTGGAATAAATAAGGGAAATGTTAGCCGAATAAACGCTTTAAAATTTAGTGGTGCAGCTATATTAGGCGGCTTATGGCAAGCCGAAAATAAAACAGAAGAATGGAAAAAAATTATTTTAGCGGTATGCTAATATTTTTAGTTTCATCACACTCCACCATTTGATATTTTATTACACGGTATTCATTGTATCTGCCCAATGAATTAATGCTGTGATAAAAATCATTTCTATTTATACCCCAACAAAATGTATATACTTTTTTCTCCCAACCATAAAAATTAACATCTTGGTTTTCGATAATTGGACCAATTACCTGACCATTATGAAAAGTTCCTTTAAATTGATGTCCGCCTACAAATAAGGTATCTTTTTTTGTATACAAAGTATCGCCCTTCGGAATTGGAAGTGTATCAAAATTAATGGTAAATGTAAAATTCACTTTTTTCTCTTTATATATATTCACTATTTCATCACTATTCACAGGTATGCCACTCATCAATAAGTTAGCATCGGCGCTTGTTCCATCAAATATGGCTAATGGGGTATTGGCATTATCTAAGGTTTTGTAGGTATATTCAAAAGTGCCATCCGAATTAGTTTTAATTGTTTTTAAAGAACCACCCGAATAGTCAACAAAGGCAGTACTACGCTGGCGAATATCAATAGTTATTTTGCCAACAGGTTCGCCGCATGTATTATAAATTACACCACTTAACTTGTATTTCTTTTTTTTGCTACATCCTATTACTAATATTGTAATTGGCATTAGCAATAGCATTAAATAGATAAAATATTTACTCGATTTCATTTTAATAATTAATTAATTGATGCACAAAAATAAAAATTGTTTGTTAGCAAACCGAATTATTAAAAATAAGATTGTGAATTACAAATTTATAAGTACGATGGCACTATTAAAAAAATAACATGGAAAGTTGAATTTATTTAGGTCATAAAAAAAAGACCAACTCGTTAAAGTTGGTCTTAACAAAATAAATCAATTGCCCATCAATTATTCAATGTCAACTTTTTTAATTTCAGGTTCTGCTTTTGCTTTTTTAAATACATTTACTTTCAAAATTCCATTGTCGTAAGCAGCCTTAATGTTATCGCTATCTACATTTTCTGATAGATTAAAGCTTCTGCTGAATTTATTGTAGCTAAATTCTTTTCGGGTATATTTTTCCGATTCCGATTTTTGCTCTGCTTGTTTTTCGGCCGCAATGCTTAATACTTGGTTGTTAATCGTAATTGAAAAATTTTCCTTTAAAAAGCCAGGTGCAGCCAATTCAATTTGAAATCCATTGTCGGATTCTTTAATATTCACCATAGGTGAATGGTGGCTAAAATCGGCTCCATTGAATAAATTTTCGTTGAATACTTCATTGAAAATGTGGTTGAATGATAATGGAGCATAACTCATTCTTTTTGGTTGAAATAATAAATTGTTCATGATTATTTAATTTTAATTGTTTAAAAAAATTGTTTGATAAGGATGTGACCAAAAATATTCCAAGCCAAATTTTAATGCAATTTGTCTTATTTTGTATTTTTCGAACTGACTGAATGTCTTATTGCCATTGTGTTGTATGACAAATCGGTAATTTTTTATTACAAATCATTATTGTCTGTTCACAACTTCAGTCAATTGATTTTATTTTCTTCTTATTTTCATGCAAACAAAAAATATCAGTTGTAACATGAAGTTATTTAGAACAATATTTTACTCATTCCCATTCCAATTGATGCTTCTTCATTTCAAAAAGCATCAAATATTAATGCTATTTTGGGTTATACTTTTTGGTATGATTACTTCGTCAATTGGCAGAAGATTTGGGCTGCCATATTTAATGCTCGATCCTGAATACTTAGGTAGTGTAAGTGTTTTTAGCTTTTTTATTTTGGGCTTAGCTGCTGGCGGTTTTATAATGATTTGGCAAATTACCACTTATGTATTGCATGCTTGGCGGTTTCCATTTTTAGCATCTATTCGTGAACCATTTATTAAATTTTGTTTAAATAATTCAGTATTGCCAAGTGCATTTATTGTTTTATATTTTATTAAAATATACACCTTTCAGCAGGATACTGAAGTTGGATTACAAATTGCCAAATTTGCTTTCATTGGCTCATTTGCAGGTGGAGCCATTTTAATTTCACTCATCACATTTACTTATTTTTTTAGTACCAATCGAAATGCACTTTCTATGTTTAAAAACCCAACATCAACATTGGGCAGAAATGTGAAAATAAAAGCAACTTCCATTAACCCACTATTTTTTAAGGATAATGATAGCGATGCTGATCAAAAAAAAATAAAGGTAGATTACTATTTTAATTCTCCTTTTCGAATTAGGCATACCAGATCAGTTGATCATTACCGTCCTGAATTAATTGCGGCAGTGTATAAGCAACATTATTTTAATATGCTTTTTATCGAAATAGGAACCATTGGAATTATGTTGGCATTTAGCCTTTTGATGGATTATCCTTTTTTTCGAATCCCAGCCGGTTCAAGTGTTTTCTTATGTTTTTCGGTTATCAGTATTTTAATAGGTGCATTTAGTTATTGGCTTCGTGGTTGGCGAACTACTATGTTTATTTTCTTTTTTGTAATGCTAAATATTTTTTCAAAATTTGATATTACCGATACTAAAAATAAATTTTATGGAGTAAATTATGATGAAAAACCATTGCCTTATACTGCCGAAACATTAAGCGAAATGGCTGATTCGGGGCATATTAATGAGGCTCGAAATCATACTATTTCTATTTTAAATAATTGGAAAACAAAATTTAAAAATGATAGCGTAAACGAAAAACCTTACATGATTTTATTGAATGTAAGTGGTGGTGGCTTACGCAGTAGTTATTGGACATTTAATGTATTACAATATTTAGATAGCCTTACCAATGGCAGAATGATGAAACAAACGCAATTGATTACAGGTGGTAGCGGTGGCATGTTGGGTGCTTCATTTTTCAGAGAATTGTTTTTACGAAAACAATTAAATTCAAACAGAATAAATTTAAACGCAGTTGAATGGCGCAATGCCATTGGTAAAGATTTGCTAAATCCAGTTACCACATCAATTGCCGTAAACGATTTGTTTTTGCCTTGGCAAAGCTTTACTTATGCCAATAAAAGTTATAAAAAGGATAGGGGTTATGTATTCGAAAAGCAATGGAATGAAAATACTTTAGAATTGATGAATAAAAAAATAATGGATTATTATGAGCCTGAATATAGTAGCACAATTCCAATGATGATATTAAATGGAACGATTATAAATGATGGTAGATTGCTAATGATGTCGCCACAACCATTAAATTATATGGTACGCCCAAATTATAATGAACATCGAATATCTGATCCTAAAATTGATGCCATTGATTTTCGTTATTTTTTTAAAACCAAACAAGCCGATAGTTTAAAATTTTCAAGTGCATTAAGAGTTAATTGTACATTCCCTTATATTTTGCCTAACATTAGTCTTCCTACAAAACCTAAGATAGATGTAATGGATGCTGGCATACGTGATAATTATGGTTTTCAAACCAGTATCAGATTTGTAAATGGATTTAAAGAATGGATTAAAGAAAATACAGCAGGATTAATATTTATTCAGATTACAGATTTTAATCGTAGCAATTTAAATTTAGAAGATAATGAAGAAACAGCATTAGAACAAATGACTAATCCAATTGGTAATGTGTTTTCAAATTTACCTGAATTTCAATATTTCAATCAAAACGATTTATTGTATCTCATGAGCAATTCTTTTCCTACTAATATGTATGTATTGCGATTTGAATATACGCCAGCTAATACAAGTGAAAGAGCTTCATTAAGTTTTCATCTTACAGCTAAAGAAAAACAGAGTCTTCGCCAAGCTTTATACAGCAAGCAAAATCAACGTGTGTTTGGTACTTTAAATAGATTAGTGAAGCAGCAATAGACATTTAATAATACCAATATTCATCGCTTAAAGCTAAAGAAGTGTATACAAATTCGGGTGTAATATTTACATCAGTTTGTATCAAATTTTTAAAATAATATCTTTCATATGATGTTGGATTACGTAAGTAAAACCGAACATAAGTATCTGTAATAAATTTATCAATATTACTTCGCATATCAGTATTGGTAGGCATTTTAATGGAAGCTGAATTCATATAGTTACTCACCAACATTTCAGTAGTTATACCTTTATCGCCTTGTGCTGAATAAAGAATTGATAATTCGTTAAGTTGTTGTGTTGAAATAGCATTTTGAAATAAATCGGCATATAATATACTGATAAATTGTGTAGCTGTTTTAATTCGTTTTTTATCGGCAGATGATTGATAGATAGGTACTTTACCTACATCATAAATTACATTATCGTACACTTTATCTTGTACAATTTTCTTTTTGCAAGATGAAGTAATTGCCAATAAACAAACAAAAAGTAAAAGGTATTTTTTCATGATAAAATAGTTTTAAAAGTTAGCGTACTCTTTACTTTTTAAAATTGATTTTATTAATGCTATGTAATTTTTTGAAGCAGATAAAGATGCAAGATTTGAATTAAGTTCTACATCAGTTGGTTTGCGAAGCAAATAGTTAGCATAGGCAGTGGTAATTAATCCTTCATAAAATGCATTGCAATGAGTTACAATGTATGCAAAATCGCCTTTGCTGCTGCCACTTTGCAAAAATAATGTACCATTGGTTAATCCATTTATCATAGCTTCTGATTGGGTTAGCTCGGCTGTGGTGGGTAAGCGATAGAACAAATTTTCGAAACTTGCCTTTACATAATTTTCAGCACCCATATTTATTTCATCATAAAAATAATTAAAAATAAATCGACGATAAAATTCATTGATATCAATTGCATTTATCATTAACAGTGAATCTGTAGTTGATAATTTAATCAGTTTATCGTTTTCAACCAATAATGCATTTGCCGAAACAGTATCGTGGTTTTGAAGATTAAAACCATACAAATAAGTATAAAAATTTATTTGGTCTAACACATCTTGTTTGCCTGTGCTATTAAGCATATTGCCCGATGTTTTTAAAAATAATTGTACATAAAAATCTTTGGTATTAATCAAGCCGTTAACCATTGTATCACGGCTACCATCAGATAAGTTGCCATTAATAAGTGCAGTTGTAGCATCATACAGTTCTTTGCTATTGGCTTCTCTGCCTAATAAATCTACATATGCTTTGTTGATGTACGATTGTATTTTGATGGTAGAAACACCATTGTAATAGGGCAATAAATTTCCTGCAATTACATGATTTTCATGAACTGATTCATGTGTTGTTTTTTTACAAGCAACTATAATAAGTAGTGATAAAAAAAGTATTACAATTTTAGACTTCATGGTATCCGTTTTACAATTTCAAATCTAACCATTTTTTTAGATAACGAACTATTTTTTTGCATGAATGATTAATCTATCAGATGAATGAATATCAAACTTATCCAAATTATAATTTCCAAACACGTTTATAATTTTTAAACCTTGTTGGTGTAATAAAACTTCGAAATCTGTCAACAAAAATCCTTTTACTTTTTCGTGTGATTTGAATGATTGATTACCATCAATAATAGAAGTAATTTTATTGAAAAAACCATTTTCGAAATACGATTCAATGTTGAATGTAATGTGTTCTTTTTGTATCATCCGATGCCTTACAATGTTCAATTTCGATTTTTCAGTATTTAAGAAATCTATAATTAAATTACCACCTTGCTTTAGTGCACTGCTCATGGCTTTAAACTGCTTGGTGTCATCTGAAGGCTTATCAAAATAGCCCATACTTGTAAAAAAACTAAATACATAATCGTAGCTATTTGCAGTTAGTATTTTTCTCATGTCATGTTCGTAAAAATGAAGCGTATTAGTTTCCATTTGCTTTGCTTCAGCAATACTATTGGCTGATAAGTCAACACCAGTTACATCAAAACCTTTTGCGTTTAAATATTTTGAGTGCCTACCTTTGCCACAAGCCAAATCTAACATATTGCTGTTAGGGTTTGGCTGTAAATAATGTATTAAATTATCGATGAAAATTTTAGCTTCATCATCATTTCGATGACTATATAAAATATGATAATATTCACTATTAAACCAATCTTTAAACCATTCCATAATAAGTAAATATTAATTTAAAAATTTGTTTATTTTGTTAGAGGCTGTTTAAGAATTATTTTAAAAGTTTGTTATCGCATTGTCATGGTGAGCTTGTCGAACCATTTTGTAATAAAGCGGTTACTCGAAAATCCTTCGACCCCCGAATTTTCGGGGCTCAGGATGACTACCATTGGTAAACAGAAATGTTATTCTTAAGTCTCTTAGATTTCGTACTCTTTATTTCCCAAATGGCAATCCTTTCATCATTCTGCCAGCGCTTTGCATTTTGTTCATATTCTTCATCATCTTGCGCATTTCTTCAAATTGCTTTAAAAAATTATTTACTTCTTGAATAGAATTTCCACTGCCCGATGCCAACCTTTTTCTTCTGTTGCCATCAATCAAATCGGGGTTCATTCTTTCTTTTGGTGTCATAGATTGTATAATGGCTTCAATCTTTTTAAAAGCATCATCGCTAATATCAATATCTTTCATGGCTTTGCCCACACCAGGTATCATCGCCATTAAATCTTTCAGATTTCCCATCTTTTTTATCTGATTTAATTGCGATAAAAAATCATCAAAATCAAATTGGTTTTTTCTTATTTTTTGATTTAGTTTTTGAGCTTCTTTTTCGTCATATTGTTCTTGTGCTTTTTCAACCAAACTAACAATATCGCCCATGCCCAATATACGCTGCGCCATACGTTCAGGATAAAAAATATCCAACGTTTCTAATTTTTCGCCAGTGCTTACAAACTTGATGGGTTTGTTTACAATACTTCTAATAGAAAGTGCCGCACCGCCTCTTGTATCGCCATCTAATTTGGTTAAAACTACACCATCAAAATCAATACGTTCATTAAATGCTTTGGCAGTATTTACAGCATCTTGCCCTGTCATACTATCTACCACAAATAAGGTTTCATCAGGTTTCATTTCTGTTTTCAACCTGCTTATTTCATTCATCATATCCTCATCAATAGCAATACGACCAGCGGTATCAATTATCAATACTTCAAAGCCCCTTTCTTTTGCAAATTTCAATGCATTTTGTGCAATCTCAATCGGGTTTTTATTATCCGCTTCAATATATACTTCCGTATTTATTTGGCTACCCAAAACTCTTAACTGCTCCATTGCCGCTGGGCGATAAACGTCGGCAGCAGCAAGCAATACACTTTTGTTCTTTTTTGTTTTTAAATAATTGGCAAATTTTGCACTGAAAGTAGTTTTACCACTACCCTGCAAACCAGCAATTAATACTACCGATGGATTACCTCTTAAATTAATATCGGTGCTATTGCTACCCATTAATTCAGTTAATTCATCCATCACAATTTTGGTAAACAATTGCCCTGGAGATACCGCCGTTAGTACATTTTGCCCCATAGCTTTATCTTTTACTCTATCAGTAAAATCTTTAGCTATTTTATAATTCACATCGGCATCAATTAATGCTTTTCTAATTTCTTTTACCGTAGCAGCTACGTTTACATCCGTTATTCTGCCTTCGCCTTTTAGGGTTTTAAGTGCCTTGTCTAATCTATCTTGTAAATTTGCAAACATGATTTTATGTAATAATTTTTATCGTATGATAATTTGGGTGGCGAATATCGTAATTTTAAAATAAAAAGTAACAATAAGTTGCAGTGTAAGTTTTTGACTAAAACACCTATCTCCGTTAAACCACTTAGAAAAATACGTAAATCAACGTAGATATTTTTAAAGTATTTAACCCTATACTTGCCACGTAAAAAAACGTACTTTATTAAAACCTTAACTATCAATGAATAAAATAACTACCGCTACAAGCACACAGCACACAGCACACAGCACACAGCACACAGCACACAGCACACTAAATATTAAGCCAAGCAAATTAGTAATTATTATGCTGCTAATGGCTTTTTCCGTTTTTAAAACCAATAGTGCAAAAGCACAAACCTCTGCCGATAGTGCTCTTACCGTTACAGATACATCTATCACCACACCTAACAATATTGTAGTAACCGATAGCTCAGGCTCAACCACTTTATTTGCAGGTGGACAGCAAAGCGATTTTGAAGGAAAGGTTGGTGTAGGTACAAATCAACCAACCAGCAAACTTTCAGTTTATGATGATAAAAATGCTTCGTTTAGATTAAGCCAGCCTGTAAGCAACACAAACAGCCAAATGAGGTCAATTAGTACCAGCAATGGTGAAGTTATTAGAAATTTTGAAATTGATATACTTAATGAAGGAACATCAGACGGATTTTTTGATCAAGGCTCTGTAATTTTAAGTACTTTTTCTGGTGAACCACAGGGGCAAATATCGGGTTCAAGTTTTGATGCTTCAGCAGCTATGAGAGATGTAGTTAGTATGGGTCCTATGGAACCTGACCCATGTTTAGAACCGATATTGTCGGGTTCACAACCTCCTATTAGTTTACCAATTACAGCTAAAAGTTTTGGATGGTATGGTATTGGATGCCCAGTAGGGTCACCAACATTAAATATGTATCTTGATCCATATGGTAATTTAAGTGTAAAAGGTGGTGGTGGTTTTGGCGGTACAGTAACTTTTGGCAGCAAAAAACTTTGGACAAGTAATAATTGGTATAAAGGCATTAAAATGCAACCTACTACAGCAATTGAATTTACAACACCCATAACACGATATGGTATTGGTGCTTCTGCATCAACTGATTTGTTTTATTTATTTAGCACACCATCCGAAAATACTGCCGACCCTGCAAAATATATACTTGCCAGCGATGCTGATGGTAATATTGGGTTAAGTACAAATCCTAACACAGGTTTTAAACTTTCAGTAAATGGCGAAATAAGAGCCAAAGGTGTAACTGTTGAAACAGGATGGAGCGATTTTGTATTCGATAAAGATTACAAGTTAATGAGCATTACTCAATTAGAAAATTATATTAACCAAAACCATCACTTGCCTCAAATACCAAGTGCAGCCCAAGTAGCCGAACACGGAATTGAATTGGGTAGCATGGAAAGTAAACTACTGCAAAAAATAGAAGAGCTTACTTTGTACATGGTACAACAACAAAAAGAAATTGAAGAATTAAAAAAGCAAGTAACTACTAAATAAAAAATAGATGCTTAAAACATTAGGCTTTACATTGATTCTTGTATTGTCTTTTATAAAAGGATTTTGTTTGGTAACTGAAATTGATTCTTTGAAGTTGTCTGGAACAAAAAGTAATATCCTTAATAAAAATGCACTACAAACTGAATTTTTTGCTAATTCATTATTTTTTTCTTTGGGATATGAGCGCAAATTTTTGGTAAATAAATATAATTTTTCTGCCGTAAGAATGGGGTTGGGTTTATCTCCAATCTTTGATTTTACATTTATTTTACCCATTGAGTTTACAACATCTTTTGGAAAGAAAAATTACTTTCTTGAGATTGGTGTAGGACTCACAAAAACATTTATTCCAAAACAAACTTCCTCCTTTAATTTCTTTTCAACTGCTGATGTAAGGCATAATGTTTTTGAAAATTATTTATTTTCAAGAATAGGATTGCGGTTTGAAAAAACTATACCAAATAGTAAGGTTGGATTTGTTGGCAAAATAGGATTTACTCCTTTTTACGAATATACAGGAAGAAAAAATATTAATAAAGTAAATTTCAAAGAATTTGTTCCTGCGTTTGGTATATCAGGAGGGGTTACATTTTAAAACTAATTTATCATGAAATTTAAAATATTATTCATTATGTTTTCTGTGTTGGGTTCATTGCAGTATTGCTATGCTGTTAATGACGAGGATACAATTATTCATTTATCATATACTCAAACAATTGATTCGGTATTCAAAATTCTTTATCAAAATGGGATACCTAATAATAGATTAATTGATAGAGCACCAAATGACATAAATAGAGAAAATGTAAATGGGAAAAATCGAGATTATAATCTCGAACTAGATTCAGCGTTAGAAATGTATAGTGAATTGTATTATTCAAGTTTTAAAATAGATACCTTATTAGATGTATTTACTCTAATAGATTCAGCTAAGAATTATAGTAAAACGCACCAAGGAATTATTCCGCTACTTTATATTAATCAAAAATATACCGAAATAAAAAAGGAGGCTTTTGATAATAATTGGGTGCAGTTTAATGGCATACAACTATATAATAATGCACCTATTAATCAAAACATTTATACAGAAAAAAAAGCGTTTCTTACTATTCCACTTGTAAATGTTAATCCTATTGGCAATAATACTTTTATTGTACTTCCTCAATTTTGTTTAGGTAAGTTAACTCAAAATGAAAAAATTAATTTTGGTAGTGGATATTTAAGCATTTTAGAAAATATACCATTTACTATATCAAATTGTAGCAATACAATAGAAATGTTGAGTAATGAAATAAATGACACTCTTTATTGCAAAGCAAATGTATATTCAATCGGTGCTAATAATGCAAGGGCAAAGAATGTAGGAACGCTCATTCCCGATTCATTTGCATTAGCAGTAAATGGAAAAACACATTATTATGGTGTGTGGTGGGGATGCGAAAATACAAGTAAGTGTATGAAAAAACCTGTTATTATTGTAGAAGGGTATGACCCAGCAAATACAAGATTTTTATACATTGCAAACCCAAGTACTAAATCAAATAGTTTGTACAATGTAGCTAATGAACAAGGCATGGCAGATAATTTTCGTAACTATAATTACGATGTTGTTATATTAAATTTCAATACTGGTTTAGATGCTTTAGAAGACCAAGCAGAAGTTGTTAAAGCATTAATAAGAGAGTTGAAAACAAAAATAGCCGCTTGTGGGTCTAATCAAGAATTTACTTTTATTGGACCTAGTTCTGGTGGTATTATTACACGATATGCTTTGGCAGACATGGAAGGCAATGGAGAAGATCATAATACTAAAATGTTTTTTTCTTTCGATTCACCACATAAAGGCGCTAATGTACCGTTGGGATTACAACACTTAGTAACTTTTATGGCAAATACAATTCCTATTACATGGGTTGCTCATAAAAATATTAAAGCAATGAAAGGTGCGTTTAATGCTACACCTACTAAAGAGTTATTGATTTATCATGATGGGCAAACATCTAATCAAAAAGCAAAGCCCGACCCTAAATCAACTTCTTTTTTTAATACTCTAAATAATTTAAATGGTGGTGTTGGTTATCCAACAAAATGTAGAAATATTGCAGTATCTGATGGCGATGGAAGTGGCTCAGGATATGGATTTAATCCTGGAGACAAACTTTATGCAATTAATAAATTTTATGGTTATGTAAATATTATTACCGATGGTTGGGCTATACCAAACCAAACTAAGCAAAAAGTCTTTTCGGGTATTGCTACTGTTGGATTACATCCTCCTATACCCACCAATATTTCGGTATTTAGAGTGAAAAATACTGAGCCTTACGATAATGCACCAGGCGGACAGGGTGATTTTATTGAACTAGCAGTTAATGGCATTGGTGGTCATCACTCCGATTGTAAGGTAAGCCCCTGTAGGCAAGATTTTATTCCCTTAATAAGTGCTTTGGATTTACAAAATACCACTAACTTAAACTACGATGTAAAAGCCAATATTACAGGTAGTGATGGAATTGCTTACAAAGGAATTGATTATACTTCAGCCGTTACAAAGTTTGACGCAATTTATGTTTCTTCTGCTAATGAGCCGCATGTAATAAATGGCGTAACAACTGGCATTGCTCATTTTATTAAAGATGAAATAATGCCCGATGATTTGTATTTACAGAATAAAACAATTACAAAAGCTGTAGATTATGAAGCCTATAATACAATTGAAATGGGGCGAAACATATCCACAAAATATGTAGTAGGCGATTTTAATTATTTTTCTATTGCAGGTACTTCAATAGTTCGAAGCGGCACATCTATCAATTTAAAATCGGGCGCAACAATTAAACCAATTAATGGAGGCAAAGTGGTTTTAAAAATAGAACCTTTTCAAAACTGTTACCCTAGTTTTAGGCTTCAAGAAAGCAATAACAATTCAAATATAAATGCACCAAATGATAATGATATAAATATTGCAACACATACAAGTTTGAACAATAATGAAATTAATGTTTTATGTTTTCCAAATCCTTTTGCCATTAGTACAACCATACAAATAGAATTAAAAAATGAATTGAACATGCAGGTAATACTTTACAATGCTTTAGGGCAGGTAGCAAAACAAATTACAAATAATCAGTTTTTTACTAAAGGCGTTTATCAATTTCAAATTAGCAAAGACGAACTTGCTTTGGGCTTATATATATTGCAAATACAAACTGATAAAGGACAAACTCATCAATCTATTATTATTCAATGAAAAAAATATTTTTATGTTGTTTATTGTTTTTGATTTTTAGTAATGGGTATAGTCAAATAGGTTCGAAGCATTTAAAGGAAATTGGCACAAGACAACCGAGATTAATTCCAAATATTGGTTATAGCTTTGAGACAGGTAGGATTGGTAAAGGCGGTATTTGGTTAAAATTGTATAAAAATATTTATTTTGAAACTGCTTTTGCAATTTTTAATAAATCTAGAGATGCAAAAAATTCATATCCAGGTTCCTACGTAATTGAAAAAAGATATAAGTACTTATATGGGATAGATTACATAATAGATAAAGAAAGCTGTTTATTTATAAATACTTCTTATGTACGTAGAATTACATTATATGATGCTTATGATAGCTTTAATAATACATCACGAAAGACTAAAAAGTTTGTTGCAGGCATCTCAATTAATGGCGGCAGAATATTTTTTTTATCGAAAAACAAAAATAGAGGTTTAAGTATGATAGTAAAGGGCGGACTCTCTTTTTCAACGGATCTATTTTATACTATTCATCTTGATAGAATTAATCCTTTTCCAAATTTTGAAATTAGTTTCGCTTATTCTTTATGAAGATTTTTTATATAATTATAGCCTTATTGATGTTGCAAAATGTTGCATTTTCACAAACATTAAATAAACCAATTCTATCTCCCAATGCTAAATTGGCATTTAGTTTAAATTATGGTATTTCAAATGGGTTAAACATAGGAGCGAAAATAAAATGTAATAAAAGATTTTTTTTTGATTTTGAAATTAGTCCATTTCAAAGTGTGATTTTATTAGGGGCTCCAAGTGAATATAAAAGAGGAATGAAGTATAGTATAGGAATGAGGTATATTATGTTTAAAAATAGAACTTTATTTTGCGAAGTTGCAAATACTTTTAGAAAAGACAATTACGAAACTGAAATACAACATATTTTATTTCCTACATTAAGTATTGGTGATTTTTTGTTCTTAAAGAAAATTTCAAATAGCAAAATTGGAATGCAATATAAACTTGGTTGTTTTACAACTCTAATAAAGGAAACAGCACTGCCACATTACACTAAGTATAGCAATCAATCATTCAATTATTATAGAATGTTCGCTTACTATCCAATTCCAAGTTATTTTTTGCCTTATATAGAAATTGGATTTATTATTAATCTTTAAAACAATAAAAATGAAAAAAATCTTTATTTCATTTGCCCTATTAATTTGTATTTACTCAAATTGTTTTGCACATAAAGAGTGGGTTCATCAATACATGGTGCAGGAAGCTTATAAGATGTTACAAAATCAAGTTGGTATTAATACAAATATTTTTGAGCCCACACAATTTGGAATCAATTCTTCGGGAGCAAATTTTTATGGTGATGGAAATTTTCAAAATGATGACCCATGGATAACTACACAACCCATTGTTACAGGGGCATGGTGGGAAGATAATCAAGATATAGTATGGGGGTATAAAACATTTCTTGTATACCCTACTTCTGGTGATGCAAGTGTTTGTCATTTTTGGATGGCAGATAATGGGGATTACCAGCAAACTTATTTAAGTGCCCCACCATGGAGCTTTAATGCATATAATGCATATGACAAAGCTCAAAAACTCTTGTTCCCTGGTACGAACAACAATAAAGAAATAATTATTAATCATTCTGGAAGCATAAATGTACCAGTAGGTATTGGTCAATGGACAATTAAGCATAATGTAAGTGAATGGAAAATAACGTATAACGATATTTTTGATTTATATCAAGATAATTTTACTATTGAAGAATATCAAACTACTACTGGATGGCATAACATTACATGGACAATAAATAATAATATTATTGGTGTTAGTGGTAAAGATTTAGCATTACAGATTTTAGGAAGAGTAGCTCATTTGTTAGGTGATATGAGTGTACCAGCGCATACTCATGGTGTTGCTCACCCATGCCCGGTAGGATATGGAGATTATTATGAATTAGATCTTGGTAATTCTTTGGT
>JBEEMV010000051.1:0-6396 GCA_041192505.1 Bacteroidota bacterium | reverse complement strand
AGTAAATGCAATATTAATGATAGTTTTTGTAAATTCAAGATTCATTTTTGCTTCCATTAATAAAATCATATTTTATAATTTATTGGCTTACAATTCTATACAATTCACAATCTTTCAACATAGTTATAATATAGCTTTGAAATAAAGTTTTGAAACCTTACTTTTGCGGCTCGAAAAAAAATCATATTTTAATATATCTACAATGAACAAAGGCAAAGTAAAACAGATAATCGGAGCTGTTGTTGACGTTAGCTTTGAAGGCGAAGGCAACAATTTACCTGAAATTTTAAGTGCATTAATCATTAAACGTGATGGCATGTCGGATTTAGTATTAGAAGTTCAACAACACTTAGGCGAAGAAGCTGTAAGAGCTATTGCGATGGATTCTACCGATGGCTTATGCCGTGGTACCGAAGTAATTGATACTGGTAGTAATATAAAAATGCCTACTGGCGATAAAATATTAGGTCGCTTATTTAATGTAACTGGCGATGCTATTGATGGCTTGCCACAAGTAAGCAAAGAGAATGGTAAAAACATTCACAATGCGCCGCCATTATTCGAAAACTTAAGTACATCTGCTGAAATTCTTTTTACTGGTATTAAAGTAATTGATTTAATTGAGCCTTACGCAAAAGGTGGTAAAATTGGTTTATTTGGTGGTGCTGGTGTTGGTAAAACAGTTTTGATTCAAGAATTAATCAACAATATTGCCAAAGGACACGGTGGTTTATCAGTGTTTGCTGGTGTGGGCGAAAGAACAAGAGAAGGAAATGATTTGCTTCGTGAAATGTTAGAAGCTGGCATTATGAAATATGGCGATGCATTTATGCATAGCATGGAAGAAGGCGGTTGGGATTTATCAAAAGTAGATATGGAAGGTTTGAAAGAATCGAAAGCAACATTTGTTTTCGGACAAATGAACGAACCTCCAGGAGCCCGTGCCCGTGTAGCTTTGAGCGGTTTAACAATTGCTGAAAATTTTCGTGATGGCGATGGCAGCGATTCAAAAGGTAAGGACATTTTATTTTTCGTAGATAATATTTTCCGTTTCACACAAGCAGGTTCGGAAGTATCAGCGTTGTTAGGTCGTATGCCTTCGGCGGTGGGTTACCAACCAACATTAGCAACTGAAATGGGATTGATGCAAGAACGTATCACTTCTACCAAACGTGGTTCAATCACATCCGTTCAAGCGGTTTATGTACCTGCGGATGATTTAACAGATCCAGCACCAGCTACTACATTTGCGCATTTGGATGCAACTACAGTATTAAGTAGAAAAATTGCAGAGTTAGGTATCTATCCTGCGGTTGATCCATTAGATTCTACTTCAAGAATTTTAACACCAGAAATAGTTGGTGATGCACATTATAATACTGCACAACGTGTTAAACTAAATTTACAACGTTATAAAGAATTGCAAGATATCATCGCCATTTTGGGTATGGATGAATTAAGCGATGAAGATAAATTGGTAGTAAGTCGTGCTCGTCGTGTTCAACGTTTCTTATCGCAACCATTCCATGTGGCCGAACAGTTTACAGGTTTGAAGGGTGTGTTGGTGCCAATTGAAGAAACTATCCGTGGCTTTAATATGATTATGGATGGCGAAGTTGATCAATATCCTGAATCAGCATTTAACCTTGTTGGTAGTATTGATGATGCTATTGAAAAAGGTAAAAAATTGATGGAAGCAGCGAAAAACTAATTTTAAAAACCGTCATTGGTCAATAGTCATTTGTCATTAAGTAAATACAAATGATTTTTCCAATGACTAATAACTAATAACTAATGACACTTGAGATTCTAACACCCGAAAAAAAATTCTTCAGTGGCGAAGTGGAAAGTATATTGTTTCCTGGTACTGATGGTAAATTTGAAATATTAAAAGGTCATGCGCCATTAATTTCATCTTTAAAAAGTGGTGAAATTAGAGTTCGCCAAAATTCAAAAGATTCAATTATCACTATTAAAAGTGGTTTTGTAGAAGTGATGAATGATAAAGTAAATGTGATGGTAGAAGGCGCACAATAGTTCAATTTATTTTTATAGAAATTAAAGACAAGGTAAGTTAATTCTTATCTTGTCTTTTTGTTTTAAGCCATGTCAAATTCATTTTTTCGATTTAAAAAATTTACCATTCATCAAGATAAATGCTCGATGAAAGTAAGTACCGATGCTTGTTTGTTGGGTGCTTGGTGTTTAGCTGTTAACCAACCTAAAACTATTTTAGATATTGGTACAGGCACAGGCATTTTAAGTTTGATGTTGGCTCAAAAATTTAGTACTGCCAAAATTGATGCAGTTGAAATTGAGCATGATGCATTTGTGCAAGCTTCTGAAAATTTCAATAATTCAGATTTTAAAAATCACATAACTTGCTATTATCAAAGTATACAGCAGTTTGCAAAAAATACGGATAAAAAATATGATGTAATTATTTCGAATCCACCTTATTTTGAAGGCGATTTACAAACTGAAAATGCAAAAAACAATGTGGCCAAACATAGTGCTGCACTTACATTAGATGAATTAATAAACTGCATAAAAATTTTACTTTATGATGATGGCATCTGTTATTTAATATTACCATCGCATCGTATTAATGAACTTAAATTGCCGATTGAAAAAATCTGTTACCTAAAAGATAATCCAACAGCAAACATCAAAAGGGCAATGGTAAAATTGAGCAAAAAATCAACTTCAACAACAGAAGAAACATTGCTACTAAAAAACGAAGAACAAAACTATACTTCTGAATTTATTGAATTATTGAAACCTTATTATTTGTATTTGTAAAGCCAAATCCAATAATCCCACTAATCTATTTAACCCCAGCTTTTAATAATTCATCAGCAGTAATAGTAGGTGGCATAATTCCATTTTGCAATTTTCGGGTTACTATTTTAGCTACTATTTCTGCTTGTTTTTTTGTAGCAAATCCTTCATTGCCTTGCCTTCCTGGTATTGTATTTTGCTTTATCATTATTTTTTTATCGGCATAAATTTCATAGCCAAATGTTTTATTTGGGCTATCGATAATTTTGTAAGTATAATTTTTTGTTATTGGGTTCGCTTTTTTTAATGAACTTCTTCGAAAAATACCATTCTTCTCTATAGGAGAAGATAAAGACGAGGTCATTAACAAACATTTTTCGAAGAAGTCTAATGAACTTGAACTACTGAATAATAGTTGTGGTTGTGCCACTGCAGCTATCATTAAATTAAATAACAGAATAAAAAATAAAACTTTTCTCATGATAAAAAAATTGAATTCACGAAAGTAAAAAAAATGAAACAAAATTATTTTTCTTAATATTAGATGATACATTTTTTTATTAATAAAATCAATTGTAGTATTTTTATAGCATTATCGTTTTTTTATTAAAACCAACTAAAAGTATTAATTATGCGTAAAGCTGAATTGTTTCAATCCATTAGCGAAAAAACAGGAATACCCAAAGTAGATGTTATTATTACCGTTGAAGCATTTTTTAAAGAAGTAAAAGATTCATTAAGAAATGGCGAACCTATTTATGTACGTGGCTTTGGTAGTTTTATATTACAAAAACGAGCAGCCAAAATAGGCAGAATTGTAAAACAAAATATTGAAATAAAAATACCCGAACATCATATTCCTAAATTTAAACCTGCTAAAGAATTTTTACAAGAGATTAAAAAAATTAATTTTGCAGAAAAAGAATAACCCTTGAACATAAAACCATTTCATCTTGTACTACTCGGCATTGCACTTATTGCCTTATTATTTTTCTTTAGCAAAACTAAAGGCCCCGAAAAGCCAATAGCCGAAGATGGACATACAAATTCATCCACCAAAAATGAGGCTGCATCTACAGTAGATTACAACTCATTTATTGCAGAAGCTAAAAAAAATATATCAGCAGATAAAGTAAGAACAATTGATAGTTTTGAAAAACAATTAGCTAATGCCACATCAATAGATGTTAAAAAGGAAGTTACGCAGCAACTAATAACAACATGGAAAGCCGCTGGCAGCAAGATTATTACAGCCGAATATGCAAAGCAATTAGCTTACCTTACTCAACAACCTAAAGATTATGCACAAGCAGGCGATTACTTAGTGATAGCATTTGAAACCGCTGCTGATAGTACTTTAAGCAAACAATTGGGCAATGAAGCATTTGAGGTATTACAAAAGGCGATTGAAACAGATACAACAAATATTGACAATAAGGTAAATATGGCTGCATGCCTTATGGAAAGCCGCAATCAGATAATGGATGGCGTACCTATTTTATTAGAAATTGTAAAAAAATCGCCAAATCATTTGAAAGCTAATTTTATTTTAGCTAAATTTGCAGTCGTTTCAGGGCAGTATGATAAAGCGATTACAAGATTAGAACGATTAATATCCAATAATCCTACATACACCGATGCTTACTTGGTACTTGCAAATGCTTATTCATCAAAGGGTGATGCACAAAAAGCAAAAGCAACATTGCAAAAATGCCAACAGCAAACAACGGATGTTCGAGTAAAAACCGAACTAAATAAATTAATAAAACAATTTAACTAAATCATTAAGCTTGAAAAAGCTAATGGTATTGTTTTCGAAAAAATATTTTTTAACAATTAACTAAAGACATTTAAAAGATTATGCCTTGCGGAAAGAAAAGAAAACGTCACAAAATTGCAACTCACAAACGTAAAAAGCGTTTACGCAAAAATCGTCATAAAAAGAAATAATTAATTTTACTTTTTAAACATCATTGATTCAATAATTGCCGCTGTTGTAAACCACTTAATAATAGTTTATAACAGCGGTAATTGTTGTTGTATTTATGCAATTTTCTTTCATAGAAAGCCAAGCATGGTTTAATATGTCTTTATTTAAAGCATAATAGGAATGTTATGCCTTATAAAAAAAGAACTTATAATTGAACAAAGAACTAATAGTAAACGTTGACGCTAAAGGCGTTGAAATTGCTTTATTGGAAGATAAGAAATTAATAGAATTTCATCGAGAAAAAACCGATAATCAATTTAATGTAGGTGATATATATTTAGGCAAAGTTACCAAACTTATGCCCAGCCTTAATGCTGCCTTTGTAGAAGTAGGGCATGAAAAAGAAGCCTTTCTTCATTATACCGATTTAGGACCTAATGTAAGGTCGCTAATGAAATTTACCAACTCGGTAATTAATGGTGCAGATTTAAAAAATTTAAATGGATTTAAATTAGAAGCCGAGATTGTAAAAACTGGAAAAATAAATCAGGTATTACAATCTAAGCAGCCTATTTTAGTTCAGATATTAAAAGAGCCTATTAATACAAAAGGACCAAGATTAAATGCTGAAATATCTTTACCTGGCAGGTTTTTGGTACTTACGCCATTTACCAATCATGTATCTATTTCAAAAAAAATAGCAGCCAGAGAAGAGCGCCAACGATTAACCAATATTATAGATAGTATTAGACCCGAAAATTTTGGTGTAATATTAAGAACAGCAGCCGAAAATAAAAATACTGCCGAATTGCATCAAGATATGTTGCAATTAATGGCAAAATGGGAAACCATGGCAGGCGAATTACTATCAGCCGCACCACCCAAAAAAGTAGCCAGCGAATTAGATAAAACAAGTTCTATTTTAAGAGATTTATTAAATGATAGTTTTAATAGAATTGTAGTAAATGATAAAACAGTACAGCAAGATATTAAAGCCTACATTAGCAAAATAGCACCCGGTAAAGAAGGCATAGTTAATTTGCACAATGCAGGGATGAGTATTTTTGATGCTAATGGCGTTACACTTCAAATAAAAGCATCGTTTGGTAAACAAGTTTCATTACCAAGTGGTGGATCATTAATTATTGAAAAAACCGAAGCACTTCATGTAATTGATGTAAATAGCGGACACAATATGGGGTCGGCGCATAAAGACCATGAAGAAAATTTATTAAAATTAAATACCGAAGCTGCTTTAGAAGTGGCTCGTCAGCTTCGATTAAGAGATATGGGCGGCATTATCATTATCGATTTTATTGATATGCGCAATCCTAAAAGCCGTGTTGCACTATTTAATTCGATACGAGATGCCATGAAAAATGATAGGGCTAAGCATACCATTTTGCCACCTAGCAAATTTGGCTTAATGCAATTAACTCGTCAACGTGTTCGTCCCGAAATTGAAATTGTAACAACAGAAGTTTGCCCAACTTGTAATGGCTCGGGTAAAATTAGTGCAAGCATTTTGGTAATAGAAGATATTGAAAAAGCACTACACAATTTATTGGTACACAATAATCATTCAAAAATAAATTTAGTAGTTCATCCATTTGTTGAAAGCTATTTAAAACGTGGATTTATTAGTAAAAATTGGCAATGGATGATGAAATATAAAAAGATGATAA
>JBEEMV010000050.1:0-5414 GCA_041192505.1 Bacteroidota bacterium | reverse complement strand
AAAATCCAGTAGTTAGCGAAGTATTACGATATGGAATAGTGCTATAAATTTCATAAATACTTCTTAAAACTATTTCATAAATGGATTACGCCTACATAAAAGCCTTACACATTATTTTTATTGTTACTTGGTTTAGCGGTTTGTTTTATATCGTTCGATTATTTATTTATAATAGAGAAGCGCAAGACAAACCCGAAGTTGAAAAAAATATTCTATCAGCACAGTTTTCTATCATGATAAAACGTTTGTGGTTGGGCATTACATGGCCATCGGCTATACTTACATTAATCTTTGGTACAACAGTAATGTTGGTGGGCAATTGGCATAAAATAATTTTTGAAGAAAGCGGTAGATGGCTTTTATTAAAACTAATTTTTGTTGTAGGATTGTATGTTTATCATTTTTCATTACATGCTATTTACAAACAACAATCTAAAAATATTTTCATCTACACATCGCAACAATTAAGAATTTGGAACGAAGTAGCTACTATTTTTTTATTAGCTATTGTAATGCTGGTAGTTGTAAAACAAGAAATGAGTTTAGTGTATGTCGTTGTTTGTATCATTCTATTCATCATTATTTTAATGATGGCAAATAGAATGTATAAAAGAATGCGAAAGAAATAAATTGTTGTTGGTAGAAGTAAAAAATATTTATATTTGTTTACTAAATTTTTATCAGCATGAAAAAAATATACACCTATTTTATTTTATTACTTACTACTATTTCAATTGCGAAAGCACAGCTACCTAAAAGTTTTAATTATCAAGCCGTAGTAAGAGATGCATCGGGCAATGTAGCTCAAAATCAAAATGTATCTTTTCGGTTTTCTATTTTAGATGCTTCATCTAACGGAACACCGCAATATGTTGAAACAGCTAATACCACTACAAATCAATTTGGATTAGCTACCTTAAATATTGGTAGTGGAACAATTGTAAGCGGCACTATGAATGGTGTAAGTTGGGGTAATGGTATTAAATTTTTAAAAGTAGAATTAGATGCATTGGGCGGTTCATCATTTAATTTAATGAGTAGCACCCAATTATTGGCAGTTCCATTTTCTATTGTTGCCGATACTGTTTTACATTCATCCAAACAAAAATTATCAATTAGCCATGATACTATTGGTATTAGCAATGGCAATAAAATAAAACTGCCTTCATCGGCTACTTTGCATTTGGTAGGTACAGGTTTAACAACTATTACGGGTAGTTTTCCTAACGATACTATTTATAGTGGTGGCGATGGTTGGGGTTCACAAACAGTAAATTCAAACGCTACTTTGAGTGGTGCTGGCACAACATTAAGTGCTTTGCAAATTGCACAACAAGGTGCTACAACGGGGCAAGTTTTAAAATGGAATGGTACAACTTGGTTGCCAGCGAATGATAGCATTGGCAGTAGTTCGGGCAATTGGAGCACAACAGGAAATTTAGGAACAACAGCATCAAATTATATTGGCACAAAAGATAAAAAACCCATGTACTTCCGCATTAATAATGTGTGGGCTGGTAAATTGGATTCTACCAATTTATCGTTTGGTTATAAATCGGGATTAAATTCTTTTTCTGGCGGCAGCGGCAATACTGCATTTGGCAATGGTGCTATGCAAAATGGGTCGAACATGTTTAACACTGCGGTTGGTACTAATGCATTACGCTCGAATAGCAATTACAACAATAGTGCAGTAGGCTTTAATGCTTTGTATGCTAATACAAGTGGGCAAGACAATACGGGTGTTGGCACTTATGCTTTATCAAGCAACAAAACAGGCAACAGCAATACAGCAGTGGGCAGCTCGGCTTTGTTGAGCAACACCATTGGCGGCGATAATACAGCTATGGGTTTGGGTGCCATGAGTGGCAATAAATCGGGTTATGCAAATGTTGCAATTGGTAGCTATTCTTTATTTAATTCAAAACGAAATAATACTAACGTAAGCATTGGTGCATACAGTTTATATTCCGATACATCGGGTTATTCAAATATTGCCATTGGTATCAGTGCATTGTTAAACAATATTGGTAAATCAAAATTAATTGCCATTGGCGATAGCGCATTGATGAATAATAGCATTGGTGCTTCTGCTTCTTACCAAGGAAAATATAATTTAGCAATCGGCTCAAAAGCATTGATGAGTAACAACATTGGATATTCAAACACCGCATTAGGCTATGAAGTTTTGTATAATAATACAACAGGGCAGAACAATGTGGGTATTGGTTGGCACTCATTATTTACAAATAACACAGGCAGTGGCAACGTGAGTTTGGGCGATAATTCTTTAGCAGCTAGTTCAACAGGATTGGATAACAGCGCATTAGGTTATTATGCTTTAGCTGCCAATACAACAGGCAGCGGCAATTCGGCATTTGGCGAAGCATCACTCACAAAAAATACGATTGGAAATAACAATACTGCGTTGGGTTATTTAGCCAATACACTTTCAAATAACTTATCGAATGCAACAGCTGTTGGTGCGAATGCAAGAGTTGGAAAAAGCAATGCCGTTTCAATTGGCGATACTGCAACTGCAACAAAAGTAAATGTAGGTATAGGTACTGCTTATCCAAATACAACTTTAGATGTTCGTGGTACATTTAGTTTATCAAATGGTACTACTTATAATAAATTAGAAAGCGGCGAATATTTATTTGCTGGACCAAGTGCTACACAAGCCACCACATTTACTTTCACGTTTCCAAAAGCATTTTCGGCAGCACCAAAAATTGTAGCTACAGTGGTGAGTGCTAATTCAGTTCCTGTAAGCGATGTGTTTGTATTAACGGTTCGTAGCATTAGTGCAACATCGGTAACCTTTAATATTTTAAGAATAGATACAGCAGCAGGGTGGAGCCAAAATTTAAAAATTGATTGGACAGCTTGGGAATAAACGATACATCACATTCTATTTTAATTAAAATTTATTCTACAAATGAATTCAAAAATATTTTTAGTTCTATTGGTTGGGTTTTTCATTACATCAAATTTGCTTGCTCAAAGTATTAGCAACCAAGTAATTGGTAGTACAGGTGGTTTTGTAAGTAATTCAACCAACTCTGTTTCCTTTACCGTGGCTCAACCTATGGCTATTGCCACAGCTACAAACAGCAGCAATATACTTACTCAAGGATTTCAACAAGCAGATAATAAAGCTACAGGAATTAGTACAATTATATCGCCCATTGTAAGTGCTATGGTTTTATTTCCTAATCCTTCATCGGGTAAAATTTCATTGCAATTTTCATTACACGAAGATGCTGCCATTACTTTTTCAGTACTAAATATACAAGGCAAAATGATGGCTGAATTGAAAAGAGAAAATGTAAATGCATCACAAAATGTATTGTCTAGTTTTGATTGTAGCAATTATGCTGCTGGCAATTATATTTTATTAGTAGATGCTCAAAAGAAGGATGGTAGCCATTTACAGATGCCTATAAAATTTTCAATTGTTAAAAATTAAAATAAAGGTTCAGTTTTATAAAAACTAATTTTTTAGGATGTACTACACTAAACAATGAAAATTAAATTTACCACCACTATTTTAAAATTTGCCGAACAAGGCGAAAAAACGGGTTGGACATATATTGAAATTCCTGCTGCAATAGCTCATCAAGTTTTTCCTAATCAAAAAAAATCGTTTAGGGTAAAAGGTAAATTAGATGCTTATACATTTAGCGGAATGGCTTTGCTACCCATGGGCGAAGGCGAATTTATAATGGCTTTAAAAGCCGATGTACGCAAAGCTATTAAGAAAATAAAAGGCGATAAGTTGATAGTTGAAATAGAACACGATAAATCTGAATATCAACTAGATGAAGATTTTGCTGCTTGTTTAGAGGAGGATGAAAAAGCAACAAAGTTTTTTTTAACCTTAGCCAAATCGCACCAAAACTATTTTAGTAAATGGATTGAAGCTGCTAAAACACAACCTACTAAAGCCAAACGGATTATACAAACCATTAATGCTTTAGCTAAAAAGATGAGTTATGCCGAAATGATTAGGGCTGGTAAATCAGAAAAAGATATTTTGAAATAAAAAAAGCCGAATCAATTGATTTGGCTTTTTTGTAAAAATCTATTAGATGATGATTACCAACGGTTTCCGCCGCCAGTTCTGTTACCACCATTACCACTACCACCGCCTGAATAAGAATTTCTGCTAGAAGCAGGTCTGTCTTCTTTAGGACGGGCTTCGCTAACTCTGATTTGACGATTATCCGCTGTAGCACCATTCAATCCTTGAATAGCTTTGTTAGCAGCTTCATCGTTTGGCATTTCTACAAAACCAAAGCCTTTGCTACGGTTTGTAAATTTGTCGATAATTACTTTTGCTGAAGAAACTTCACCGAAGTCTTCAAAAAATCCTTTTAAGTCGTCATTAGAAATGTCGAAACTTAAATTTGATACATAAATGTTCATGTTAAATGAAAATTGAAAAATTAAAAAAAATGAGATTAGCGGCAGTGAAAAAAAAATCTAAATACTGATTAGCAGAAATGCGAAAAAGAAAATAAATATCAAATACAAAATGCGATAGAACTCAATTATCGGTGCAAATATAGATTAATAATATGACAATACCATCATTAATGGTTGATTTTGTTTATTTTCCTTGTAATTTTTGCTCAATTTCATTCAGCCAATTTTTGAAAAGTAGGAAATTTGGTGATAAATGAATTGCAAAAAATTGGTACCAAATAAAAAAGCGAAGTATTATATATCTTATACTTCGCTTTTGTTTTTTGCAATTATTAATTATTTAAAAGCACTTAGGCCAGTTATATCTTGCCCAGTTATTAGCAAATGAATATCGTGTGTGCCTTCATAAGTGATAACACTTTCTAAATTCATGGAGTGGCGCATAATGCTATATTCGCCAGTAATGCCCATGCCACCTAATATTTGTCGTGCTTCACGAGCTATTTGAATGGCCATGTTCACGTTGTTTCTTTTCGCCATACTTATTTGTGCAGCCGTTGCTCTGCCTTCATTTTTCAACACACCCAATCGCCAAGTTAATAATTGTGCTTTGGTAATTTCGGTAATCATTTCAGCCAATTTTTTTTGTGTTAATTGAAATTGCCCAATTGGTTTTCCAAACTGAATACGTTCTTTTGAATAACGCAAAGCCGTATCATAACAATCTAAAGCCGCTCCCAATGCGCCCCAAGCGATACCATAACGAGCAGAACTTAAACAACCCAATGGTCCCTTTAAGCCTGATACATTAGGCAAAATATTTTCTTTCGGCACTTTTACATTATCAAAAACTAACTCACCAGTTGCACTTGCCCGTAAACTCCATTTGCCATGTGTAGTAGGCGTAGTAAAGCCTTCCATGCCACGTTCAACAATTATTCCTGTAATTTTTCCTGCTTCATTTTTTGCCCAAACCACTGCCA
>JBEEMV010000049.1:0-14166 GCA_041192505.1 Bacteroidota bacterium | reverse complement strand
TTTTAATAGCAATAATATTGGCACATTAAGTTTTGGAGCATATGCGCCTGGCTACGACCTGCCAGTGGCTACAACAGATGCATTGCAAAAAGTTGTTACATCAGGCGGCGACAATATTTCTATTCAACTTTCTTTTTCAAAAAATTCAAATATTGCTGGTACAGCTTGGATTGATTATATTAGCATTCAGGCTCGTAGGCAGCTAACAATAAGTGGCAATCAAATGATTTTTAAAGATGCAAGAAGTATAGGCGCAGGTAATGTTTCTAATTTTATAGTAAGCAATGCAAGTGGCAATACTATTTGGGATGTTCTAAATCCACTTGAACCATTTATTCAACAAGGTAATTATAATGGTAGCCAATTTTCATTTACAATATCTACCGATACATTACATCAATTTATTGCATTTAATAGCAATTCATTTTTAACACCTACTTTAATTGGCGCTGTTTCTAATCAAGATATTCATGCACAAATAAATAATTCGCCTGAATTAATAATTGTTTCCTACCCCGATTTTATGTCGGCAGCTTCGCAATTGGCTACGTTTCATCAAAACACATTACATCAAAAAACATTGTTGGTATCAACCACACAAGTATATCATGAATTTGGAAGTGGCAAACCTGATATTGGAGCCATAAGAGATATGATGAAAACATTTTATGATGCGGCAGGAAACGATACATCTAAAATGCCAAAATATTTATTGTTGATGGGTGATGGTTCGTATGATAATAGAAATATTATTTCGGGCAATACGGCTTATATACCAACCTACGAAAGCAGCAGTAGTATTGCAAAAGCAGGATCCTATACATCCGATGATTTTTTTGGGTTGCTTAGCAATAATGAAGGTAAGGATATTGATAATGGTGTGCAATATTTAGATATTTCAGTAGGACGAATTCCATGTAAATCATTGCAAGAAGCAAATCAGGTAGTAAACAAAATAATCAGTTATAAATCCGCTGCTTCATTTGGCAGTTGGCGCAATACAATATGTTTTGTAGCTGATGATGAAGATCAAAATACACATATAGATGCTGCTGATAATTTTGCAAAATCTATCAACTCATTGCATCCCGAATTCAATATTGATAAAATTTATTTCGATTCCTATAAACAAGTTGAATCTTCTTCGGGTTCAAGATACCCTGAAGTACATGATGCCATTATTAGACGAATTGAAAGCGGAACTTCTGTATTAAACTACACAGGACATGGCGGCGAAGGAGGATGGGCACATGAACGTGTATTTGAAACACCCGATATTAATAATTTAGAAAATGAAAATAAATTAGCATTATTTGTAACTGCCACCTGCGAATTTAGCCGATTCGATATTCCTGAAATGGTAACTGGTGGTGAAGCATTATTACTAAACCCTAAAGGTGGTGCTATTGCATTGCTTACTACTGTACGATTGGTATACACAGGTGGCAACGAAGAAATAAATAAGAATATATATAAATACTTTTTCAACAAAAATAATGATGGCACACACATATCAATTGGCGAAGTATTCCGATTAGCAAAAAATGCTACTACCACTGATGAAAATAATAGAAAATTTACATTACTAGGCGACCCAGCATTAGCTTTAAATTTTCCTGAATACAAAATCAGCAATCTTACCATCAACAAAAAAAGTATTAATAATGATACGCTTAAAGCATTCGGAAAATATACTATTACCGGTAAAGTAACTGATTTGCAAAATAATTTATTAAGCAGCTTTAATGGCATTATATACCCTACCATTTTTGATAAAACACAAACCGTAAGTACGCTTGCCAACGATCCATATCCACAATATCAAGGTGGCAGTAAAATTAAGAATTATGCACTCCAAAAAAACGCAGTATATAAAGGAAAAGCAAGTATAAAAAATGGATATTTCAGTTATACATTTATTGTACCGAAAGATATTTCATACTCGGTAGGTAAAGGCAAATTTAGTTATTATGGAAATGACGCAACCGATGATGCCATTGGCTTTGATGGATCGTTGAATGTTGGTAGCTATGCCGATTCGGTTATTAAGGATAAACAAGGGCCAGTAATAAAAGTGTATATGAACGATTTGAAATTTGCAAACGGAGGCACCACTAATACCAACCCAACATTAATTTTAAAATTACAAGATGCAAGTGGAATAAACACAGCAGGTATTGGAATAGGACATGATATTACTGCTGTAATTGATAATGATACAAAAAACACAATTTCATTAAATGATTTTTATGAAGGCGATTTAGATAGCTACCAAAAAGGAAGTTTGCATTATCCATTCAAAAAATTAGCAACTGGCAAACATACTTTACGCATAAAAGCTTGGGATGTTTATGACAATTCAAACGAAACAGAAATTGAATTTACAGTAACCGAAAAAACTGAAATGGCACTAACGCATGTATTAAATTATCCCAATCCATTTACAACACATACCAAATTTTTATTCGAACATAATATGCCTGGGCAACAGCTACAAGTAAGCATTACCATATATACCATTACAGGCAAAGCCATAAAAACGATTAGGCAATATGTAACCACCGATGGTTTTAGAAGCGATGGTATTGAATGGGATGGATTAGATGACTTTGGCGATAAAATAGGCCGAGGAGTTTATTTCTATAAACTAACCATAAAAAATAATTCGGGGCTTTCAAATACTAAAATGGAGAAATTAGTAGTTCTATAAACATACATAAGCTGAATTACTTATATAAATACGAGTACTTCGGTAATTTCAATAAAAAAGAATTAGTATTTTTACAATCTCAATAACCACAAAAATATTTTCAAAGTGAAAAAGTTTTTCTTATCAACCTCGATTGCATTACTAAGTTTTGGAGTGGCTTCGGCACAAATCAAAACATCAGATATTAATACCATTAATACGGCAGTTCCGTTTTTACGCATATCACCCGATGCTCGTTCGGGCGCTATGGGTGATGTAGGTATTGCACTATCGCCTGATGCAAGTGCTACTTATTGGAATGCATCTAAATTAGCATTTTCCGAAAAAAATATGGGTGTTGCTATTACCTATACCCCATGGTTAAAGCAATTAGTAAACGATATTTATTTGGCTCATTTAAGTTTTTATAAAAAAATAGATAAAAGCCAAACTGTAGCTACATCATTACGTTATTTTTCGTTAGGCTCTATTCAATTTACTGATGCACAAGGCAACAACCTTTCAAACTATTCGCCAAAAGAATTTGCTTGGGATGTATCATATGCTCGATTGCTTTCAAAACATTTATCTGTATCTGTTACAGGAAGATATATTTATTCAAATTTAGCATCGGGTTTCGAAGTAAGTGGCGTTCAAATAAATGCCGCTAAAGGTGCAGCAGCAGATGTTGGAATGTATTACAAAAAGAATGTAAAATTGGGAAAACAAACAAAAGGCGTTTGGGCTTTAGGTGCAAATATTTCTAATTTAGGAACTAAAATTACCTACACAAAATCAGCAGCAAACAAAGATTATTTGCCTGCTAACTTTGGAATAGGCACTGCCTTAAAAATGGAGTTTGATAAATATAATTCATTAGAATTGGCATTTGATGTTAATAAATTATTAGTGCCAACGCCCGATACCACTGCAACACAAGAGTATAAAAAATATTCGCCATTAGAAGGTGCTATAAAATCGTGGAGCGATGCACCAGGAGGAATGAAAGAAGAAATGAAAGAAGTTTATATGTCGTTTGGAGCTGAATATTGGTACAATAAACAATTTGCAGTTCGTACAGGTATCTTCTATGAAGATCCTACTAAAGGAAACAGAATGTATGCAACACTTGGTGTTGGTGTAAAATACAATGTATTTGGAATGAATTTTTCGTATTTAGTTCCAGCTTTTCGTAGAAACACTGTAAACGGAAGAAGCCCATTAGATAACACTTTACGCTTTAGTTTATTATTCGATTTAGATGCGTTAAAAGCTGACGAAGCACCGCCAGTTATGCCTTAATAAAAATATTTTGTAAATAAAAAAAAGCCGATTCAAATTTGAATCGGCTTTTTTATTATCATGAAATAGTATAGCATTATAAATTTCCTCTTAACGCTTGTTCTCTTTCTATTGATTCAAACAAGGCTTTGAAATTGCCTTTACCGAAAGATTTGGCGCCTTTGCGTTGAATAATTTCGAAGAACATGGTTGGTCTGTCTTGCACAGGTTTGGTAAATATTTGTAATAAATATCCTTCATCATCTCTATCCACCAAAATTCCTAATTCTTTTAATGGTGCAATTTCTTCATCAATATTTCCAACCCTTTCAGTTAGTTCTTCATAATAACTATCGGGTATTTTTAAAAACTCAACACCACGTTTAGCTAATTCAGTTACTGTAGCAACAATATCTAAAGTGGCCACGGCTATATGTTGTACACCTTGCCCTTGATAAAAATCTAAATACTCTTCAATCTGCGATTTCTTTTTTCCTTCGGCAGGTTCGTTAATTGGAAATTTTATAAACCCATTTCCATTGCTCATTACTTTACTCATCAATGCCGAATATTCGGTTGAAATATCTTTATCATCAAATGATAATAAATTATAAAAACCCATTACTTCTTCATAAAATTTTACCCACGTATTCATCTCGTTCCAACCCACATTGCCTACACAATGATCAACATATAACAAACCTACATCAGCTACTTTTGCCACGTTTGTCCAAGGTTTATAACCAGGCAAAAATGCACCTTTATAATTGGTACGTTCAATAAAAATATGTACCACATCGCCATATAAATGAATGCCACTTTTTTTCACTTCGCCAAATTCATCACTTTCGGTAACAGGCTGTAAATAAGGTTTAGCGCCACGTTTAACTGTTTCGTTAAATGCTTTTTCGGCATCATCTACCCACAATGCTAATACATGTACGCCATCGCCATGTTTGTTGTGATGCTTAGCAATAAATGAATCGGGTGTTAATGATGAAGTTAATACCAATCGTATTTTTCCTTGTTGCAAAACGTACGAACATTTATCTCGTAAGCCCGTTTCTAAACCTGCATAAGCCACAGGCTGAAAGCCAAAAACATATTGATAATACAAAGCCGATTGCTTGGCATTGCCCACATAAAGTTCAATATAATCAGTGCCTTTTAAGGGTAAAAAATCGGCGGCTGTATTTTCATTTGGTCTGGATGAATAAGCAGTTGTTGTTGACATTTTTAAAAAATTATTTGAATGGCAAAATTAATGAACCTTTTTGTAAAGTCGAATTTCAACTAAGCCTTTATTCCACATTTTTTCTGTTTTATAATTTTGATGCAATAAATTAATTTGTTGGGGCGTAAACGATGTTGAAATATTGCTTTGCAAAACGTAATCAAAAGCAGCCATATTGCTTTGCGTAATAGTTGATAATTGAACTGTAGATGAATTTAAAAACACCAATGAATCTGAAACATCAAACGGAAAACGAGTACCACATGAATTGGCATTGATGTTATTTTTTTGTAGATAATCAAATGCATTTTTTCTTAATTGATTGTAAGGCAAATGCGCCAAAGTGCTATCCCAGCCGATTCCGTACTTTTTAAATGGCAAAATAAAATTGGCCGAAATCAAAACTGTTAAAAGAATTGCCAAAGAAATAAATTTCCACTTTGATAATTGTGTTAATATAAAATGACTTAAAAAAAGAGGAATCAAAATAAATGATGGTAAAAAATAACGATGGCAAATGGGTTTACTCATGATGATGAAATTTAAACTCAATCCAACAGTTGCTATCAACCAAATCCATAATAAAAAAGTGTAGTAATTTTTGTTTTTGAAATTAGCATGATTAAAAAAATAAACCAACACTACAATCATCATCAACACATTTAAGGCATGACCATTATCATAAAACCGAATGGTAACAATACCTGCATTTTTAATCATTTGCTGCAAGGAAGCAATACCTACATTATCTTTACCCCAAGCGCTATTGGGGTCGCTAATCCAATAACCTACATTTTTAAAATGAATGATTAACCAACATAAAAACAATGCTGCCGATGCCATAAATGGCGTTAGAATTTTAACCGTATTTTTTATTGAAATTTTATTTTGAAAAAATTGAAATATCAATAATGCAAATGCAAACGATAGCAAAAGCGGAATGCTGCGTAATTGAATAAAAGGCAAAATCAAAATACTGAACCATAATAAAATTTCATGCTGCGTTTTAAAATTAGCATTGCTCATTTTTTTCCAACATAAATTAATGGCTAATAAGCAAAATGCTACCATCGGAATTTCGTAACCTACTTGTGCTAATTGTGATACTATAGTTGTATCAGCAAAAAATAAAATTAGGCTGAATAGTAAAGCCCAACGCTTTATTTCGGTTGAAAATAATTGAGTTGAACAAATATATAATTGATGAATTAGCAACCACACAAATGGAATTTGTGAAAGATGACTCACCAATAAATTTCGACCAAATATTTTCCAACTTGTTGCTAAATATAAACTGATGAGTGGCGGATGTCCGCAATCTAAAAAATTGCCCATCGAAAAAATGTGAAAACCTTTGTCATAAAAAAAACTGGCGGTGGCAGATGGAATAACAACATTATCCCACATAAAACAATCATTGCGAAAAACAATAGCTACAAAAACTGATAGCAAAAATGTGATGAAAAGCGGAATATTTTTTTTCTGAAAAATCATTTCATAGTATGAATTGTAGTAACACCAACCAGTTGATCATAGCGGCCTGCAAAGGGTTTGTAATACACCAATACGGTGTATTGATTTTCGGTTTCGTACCAATTTCCTTCTACAGGTGTCATATCAAATTTTTTATTTTCAGCTTCGTAGTAGCCAATTAAATATTCATAAAAGCCTTGTTTTAAAAGGGCTTTAGCCTCGTACGATTGATTTTTAAAATTGTAATTCATTTTAAATTCGGGTATGGTATCCCAATTCGAAATTTTACCACAGATATAAAAATCGCCACCAATAAGCCTTGTACTAAATGGCAATCGCCAATGCACCCACACATAATCTGCCTCTACATCTTGATTTACGGCTTCTTGTTTTTCAACTATATAATCGCCATTCCAATCTTTTTCATAATAATAACTTTTAAACGAACGCATAGGCTCGGCAGTAACATAAAAATGCGACATGCTGCTATCATTATTTATTCTATCAATTCGTGCAGTTCGCAATCTTGTAGTTCGTAAATCTATTTTTCTAAATTCTTTTGTACCAGGAAAAAGTAAATCGACATCGCCATTATATTTTAAAATATTATCCTGTACAAAGTTGGGCTGAATGCCCGTTAAAGCGTTATCCCATCTATCATTTTGAATAATTACCACTTTGATTTCATCAAATGGATTATTTACATTCATGCCTTTGCAATCAATTTGAATATCTAATTGTTGATTGGTATTTGCTAATTCTAAATTTCGAGGGCGAAGCCAGCCGCCTGTAATAGCAGCTTGATTATCATTCACCAAAAATCGTTTGGTTAAAACAATTTCGCCCGAATTATTATCCTTAATTATTACGGCATAATTACCCGATTTTTTGAAATGAATATTTTCGTTTGGCAATGCTAATTTAAAGTGTGTATATTTTTGTTCGGTATTAAACGAACGCTTGTAATCTAACATTGGATTTTCGGCAAAGCCTTGTAAAAAATCCATTGCTGTAAGTGCTGTATTAGGCGTCCAATCATTATTACACAGTTGAAATGAATAATTAAACGACCTTGTATCTTCATTCAAATCATCAAACGATAAAACCAATTGATCGCTGCCATTTAACCCAATAATGGGTTCGGAAAGCAGCAAATCATTTAATTGAAATTTAGCTGTTTTGATATTGCTATCAAAAGCAAAATCTTTATATATTTTTATATCATCCGCATTTGAAGGCTTTGATATAAAAATTAAAATGATGAGAGAGAATAAAAATGATTTCATTGGATTACAAAATAAAACGTTTTAATGATAAAGAATGAAAAAATATTTGAACCACAGAGCCACTTCCGAATATTCGGAAGACGCAGACAAATTCAAAACTACAAATAATACTATGTGGTAAAATTGTATTCATTATTCACTAAGTTCGCATAAAATATTTTGTAATGACTGATGCACAAATAGCTTTTGATAGATTGTTAAACGTGATGGATGAATTAAGAGAAAAATGCCCTTGGGATAAAAAACAAACCATTCAAACCCTTCGTACGCTTACCATTGAAGAGATGTATGAATTAACCGATGCTGTATTAAATGATGATTGGGATAACATAAAAAAAGAATTAGGCGATGTATTGTTGCACCTAGTTTTTTATGCTCGAATAGCAAAAGAAGAAAATAAATTTACGGTGGCCGAAATGATAAATGAATTATGCGAAAAATTAATTGTTCGTCATCCACATATTTATGGCGATGTAAAAGTGAATGATGAAAATGATGTAAAGAAAAATTGGGAGCAAATAAAATTGAAAGAAGGCAGCAAATCTGTATTAGGTGGCGTACCTAAAGGCTTGCCAGCTATGGTAAAAGCACATCGCATACAAGAAAAAGCAAAGCAAGTTGGTTTTGAATGGGATACAAGAGAACAAGTGTGGGATAAAATTGAAGAAGAAATAGCCGAACTGAAAGAAGCTGTAGCTAACAACAATATGGATGAAATGGAAAATGAAATGGGTGATGTTTTATTTTCATTTATTAATTACGCAAGATTTATAGGTGTTGATTCGGAAACTGCTTTAGAACGAACCAACCGAAAATTTATTAACCGATTTAGTAAGATGGAAACCGCAGCCAACAAGGCTGGTAAGAATTTAGCCGAAATGACTTTAACCGAAATGGATGCGATGTGGAATGAAATTAAAAAATTGGAATAGATATACTAATAGATTTTCTACTTGATTAAATATCTTTACTTCTTAATTAAGAAAAACAATGACATCATCTCTTTTAGCTCGTTATATCGATCATACATTATTAAAACCAACTGCTACTATTGAGCAGATAAAAAAACTATGCGAAGAAGCCAGCCAACATCGGTTTGCATCGGTTTGTATTCCGCCAAGTTATGTTGAATTGGCAAAAACCGAAACTGAAAAATCGGGCATAAAAGTGTGTACAGTAATTGGTTTTCCGTTTGGTTATAATCATACCGAAGCTAAAGCCACCGAGGTTGAAATGGCTATTGGTAGCGGCGCTGATGAGTTGGATATAGTAATGAATATTGGTGATTTGATAAATGGCAATACCAATTTTGTGTTAAACGAATTATGCTTTTTAAACGAAATTTGTTTTGATAGCAATACGATTGTAAAAGTGATTATTGAATCGGGCATTTTAACTGATGAACAAATTATTACAGCCTGTAAACTTTGTGCTGATGCTGGTGTAAATTTTGTAAAAACATCAACAGGTTATGCCGAAAAACATGCTACTATCGAAGCCGTAACTTTAATGCGAAAATCATTACCCAAAAATATTTTTATTAAAGCAAGTGGCGGCATAAAAACCCACGAACAAGCCCTTGCATTTATTGAAGCTGGTGCAAACCGTATTGGCACATCAAGTGGTATTGAAATTTTGAATGGTGCTAAATAACTATGAGCAACCTTTTTGTTTATTCTTTAATACAAAGCATTTAATACAAATTCATTTCTCATTTTCTGTTTACTGAACGATGATGAATTAATTGGTTTCTTGTTCCATCGAAACAACTCGTTGGTAGCAGATTGTAAAAAGTTTACCATACGTTCCTACGGAACGTTTCGTGATTGATTATTTTTATTTCTACCAACCAAATACTCCTATCGGAACAAAATCATTTCTCATTTTCCGTTTGCCGAATAATGATGAAAGAATCGTTTTTGAAAGTGTAATACACATCATGCCATTTTGGTTTCTTTGAAAAATCACTAAGCTGAAAGTAAAACCTCACTTTCATACTATCATTTAATGGTGCTAATACAGTTTTATAATAACAGATTGTTGAATCAAAAACCAAAGGAATAGATTCAATAATTCTATTTTTATCTTCTGAGTTGTGAAGAGTAATCCAAGATTTTTTATTCAAATCAAAAAAGAAATTTTGTTCATTGTCAAATCCCTTCGTGATTTTTGAGTATTTTGAGTCTATCCAAACGGTATCATTTGAAAGATTTTTAACTAGCATTTGCAAAATGTAAACTTTTTTGAACGAGCTATCAAGTAAAATGGCACTGTCGTTAGACCAATATCGTTCTCCGTTTAATGAAATATCAAATACTATTTGGGCTTTTGTTGAGTCGCTTAGCGATTCGTTGAAAGTAGAAACGTTTATACGATTTAATTGCACATTTGTATGGATAGTATTACAAGCTACAAATCCAATTGCAACCAATAAAATCAAACCATATTTTATCACTTGTGTTTTCATTTTTCAGAAATAAGTTTGGCGAACCTTTAAGGTTCGCCAAACTTTAGCTAACCGAAGAACCATTTTCAGTTTTAGAATTCGGCATCATTGTTTTATTTTAAAACCTATCGGCACTCTCTTTATTTTTTTCTGCGTTGCTTTATCTTTTCGCAGTTCATCAATCAACTCAAAAATAATTTTTATTTCGCCGTCATGTTGCTTTAACCCATGCCCATGGCTAATAATATGCTTTTCTATTTTTTGAAGTTTGATGAGGAACTCTTGATGCGTTAATAATAACTCTCTCATTTTTGTGAAAATTCTAATGATTTTAATATTCACATCAACGGCCCTATCACTTCCCAATACGCTTGAAAGCATTGCTACGCCTTGTTCGGTAAAAGCATTTGGCATTTTTCTGGTGCCGCCCCAACTTGATGTTCCAATTTGGAATATCAAGTTTTCAAATTCTGCCTTCGATAATTGAAACATAAAATCATCTGGAAAGCGTTTCAAATTTCTATTTACAGCCTTGTTTAAATTTCCAGTTGTAACGCCATAAAGTATTGCTAAATCATTATCCAGCATCACCTTCACACCTCTTATCTGGTAGATTTTATTTTCAATAATTGCTTCGCTAATGATTAAATCAGCCATCTGAATTTTGTTTTTATTTTCAAATTAACTCACCCCACTTCCATTCTCCGTTTTACTATTCGGCATCACAAATTTCAATTTACCATCAGCGTCTTCCGCCATTAAAATCATGCCTTGGCTTTCAATACCTTTCATTTTTCGTGGTGCTAAATTGCACAACAAAGTTACTTGCTGCCCAATAATTTCTTCTGGTTTGTAATGCAAAGCAATGCCGCTAACCACAGTTCTTTTTTCAAAACCTAGGTCAACAGTCAGCTTCAATAATTTATCAGCTTTCGGCACTTTTTCAGCTTCTATAATTGTTCCAATTCGCAAATCCATTTTCGCAAAATCATCAAATAAAATCTCTGATTTAATGATTGGTTGAGTTGTTGATTTATTGATTGAGGAAGCTGCATTATTTGCAATCTTGGAATTTTGCAATTTTATAATCTGCAATGCCACTTCTTCATCTTCAATTTTTCTGAACAACAAAACAGGATTGTTGATAGTGTAGCCAACGCTTAATAAATCAAGTCTTCCAGCATTTTCCCAAACTAATAATTCGTTTGCTTTTTTATTGATGTTGAAGTGCATCAAAATTTTCTTCGCCGTAAAAGGCATAAACGGATACATCAAAATTGCAAGATTGGCAGAAAGCTGCAAACAGTGATGCAAGCAGGTTTCTACCCGATATTTATTTTGTAATTGCTCAAAATCATTTTCACCCACATACACATCGCCTTTTGCTTTTTTCCAAGGCTCTTGTTCTGTTAAATATTTATTGCCCAATCTTGCAGCATTCATCATCTCCGAAAGTGCTTCCCGTAAGCGATACTGGCTCATCGAGTCTTCCATGCGCTTTTTTATCGCATCAAATTCTAACCATAAATTTTTCTCAATTTCAGTTTCTAAATCTGTATGACGTTTTGGGATTTTACTACCACAAAATTTTTGCGACAATACAATTGTACGATTAAAGAAATTGCCCAAAACCGCCACCAATTCACTATTGCAGCGGTCTTGAAAATCTTTCCAAGTAAAATCATTGTCTTTGGTTTCGGGTGCGTTGGCAGCCAACACATAACGCAACACATCTTGTTGCTCTGGAAATTCTTCTAAATATTCATGCAACCAAACCGCCCAATTTCGTGATGTAGAAATTTTATCGCCTTCTAAATTTAGAAATTCATTGGCAGGCACATTCTCTGGCAACACATAGCCACCATGCATTTTCAGCATCGTTGGGAAAATGATGCAATGAAAAACAATATTGTCTTTTCCTAAAAAATGAATCAATTTTGTTTTGTCATCACACCAAAATTTTTTCCAATCGGGTGTAATTTCTTTGGTAGCTGAAATGTAGCCAATCGGTGCATCAAACCACACATACAACACTTTTCCTTCGGCATTTGGCAATGGAACAGGAACACCCCAATCCAAATCTCTGGTTACTGCTCGTGGCTGTAAACCGCCGTCAATCCAGCTTTTGCATTGTCCATACACATTTGTTTTCCAATCATCTTTATGCCCCACCAAAATCCATTCTCTCAACCAACCTTCATATTTATCCAATGGAATGTACCAATGTTTTGTTTCTTTCATCACCAATGGTTTCGATGAAATGGTGCTATGCGGATTGATTAAATCACGTGGATTTAAAGTGCTTCCACATTTTTCACATTGGTCGCCGTAAGCCCTGTCATTGCCGCATTTCGGGCAAGTACCCATGATGTATCTATCAGCTAAAAATTGTTTGTTGTCTTCATCATAAAATTGTTCTTCAGTTTTTTCTTCAAACAAATTTTTGTTGTACAAATCCAAAAAGAAATCGGTCGCAGTTTCTCTGTGAACTTCACTTGTTGTTCGTGAAAAATTATCAAATGAAATTCCGAATTTGTATAAAGCCTTGTCAATTATTTCGTGATATTTATCAGCCACAGCTTGCGGTGTGGTATGTTCTTTTCGAGCCGCTAACGTAATAGGAACGCCATGTTCATCGGTGCCACAAATAAATAAAACTTCATGTCCTTGCATTCTTCTGAATCGTGCATAAATATCAGCAGGCAAATGGCAACCAGCCAAATGTCCAATATGAATAGGGCCGTTGGCATAAGGCAAAGCGGCGGTAATTAAGTAGCGTTGTTGTTCTGTCATTATTTGAATATAAAACACAAAAGTAATGAAATGAAAAAATAAAACTTAACATAAAAGTTGTTATTCGAAAAGAAAGTTCTACATTTGCAGCCCAATATTGCGGAGTAGAGCAGAGGTAGCTCGTCGGGCTCATAACCCGAAGGTCACAAGTTCGAGTCTTGTCTCCGCTACAAAAAATCAAAGCCCTGAAATTTTTCAGGGCTTTTTTAATTTATGGAATTTGTAGTTTATATTCTTTATTCAAAGAAATTTAATAAAACGTATGTTGGTTTTACTTCTAATTTAATCGGAAGAATAAAATCGCATAATGAATTGGGACATGATTGGACAAAATCATTTCGACCTTGGAAAGTTGCTTACATTGAAGCGTTTGAAAATAAAACCGATGCCATAAAAAAAGAAAAATATTTCAAAACGGGTAGAGGCAGAATTGAAAAAGATAGAATCATTCAACAATTTTTAATTGCTTAGTCGTGCTCATATCCGCCAAGGCGGACACAAGTTCTCCACCTTGTCTCCGCTACAAAAAAATCAAAGCCCTGAAAAATTTCAGGGCTTTTTTAATTTATGGAATTTGTAGTTTATATTCTTTATTCAAAAAAATGTAGCAAAACCTTTTTTCAATCAGGGTTCTATAATTATCAATTTTTTAATTATAGTAAATCATCAGAATCGAAATAATCATAACTTCACTGACAATCTTTTGCTAAAATGGTTAATCCTGCAATCCCTTTATCCAGCATTGAATTTTTAAAATTGCTGAAAAACAACAACAACAGAGAATGGTTCGCTGAGCACAAAAATGAATTCATCAACGAACAAAATTTTGTAGAAAATTTTGCAGATGCTTTGTTGCAAAAAATGAATGGGCATGATGTAATTGAAACGGCATCGGGCAAAAAAAGTTTGCATCGTATTTATCGTGATACTCGATTTTCAAAAGATAAAACACCATATAAAACAA
>JBEEMV010000048.1:0-8357 GCA_041192505.1 Bacteroidota bacterium | reverse complement strand
ATAATTTTTCTTGTAATTGCTTCAATTGATTTTTTAAATCTTTGGCTTCTTTTAACGCTTTTTCTAAATCAGCTAAAATAGATTTACTATTTAATGCCACTTGTTTTTCCAACTCTTTATCTGTTGGCAATTGATATAACATCATACCTGTACGTGCAGATTTGCTGCCGTGTACGCCGTCATTATCAAAACATTCAAAATAATAATTTACTCTATCACCTGGCTTTACATTCAAGGTTGAAATATCAATAAAGTGAGTAAACTGAGCATACTTGCCACCCGATTGAGAAATGTTTACTGTTAATGGTTTTGAAGTATTAGGATTTTCTGTAGATGTAATTTGATAATGAAAAATAATGCTTCGCAAACCATAATCATCTTCAGCATTTCCAACAAAATAAATTAGTTTTTTATTGATGGAATCATGCATTTCATTTACCGAAATAGTTGGGTATAAATCTGGAATTACATTGATATGATACGTAATGCTATCAGCATTTTTTACTTCGTTGTTGCTCACAAACAAAGTATAGCTGGCTGCTTGCATCATGCGTTTTGTTGTACTAAAATCATTTTCATTAGTAGCTTTTAAAACAGAACTATCGCTAAAATGAATCTGAATATTATCTGTGTTTTGTGTGTTAAATTTCCACGAAAGTGTTGTTCCTTCGGGCACTTCCATATCACCAATATTTTTTAATGCTTCATTTTTTCTACCTAAATAAGATGGATAATTTACTTGTAAATCGAACCCAACAATCATTGGGCGGCTAATTACTTTTATCTGAAATTCTTTCGATTTAAAACCTGCGGCTTCAAAATGAAATGCTGTTGTTTTTTGCAGATTACTTAATTTGTATTCAAATTCATTTGCCGATTTTTTTTGCAATTTGTAATCGTTGTTTTGCCAATTCACAAATACTTCATCGGGCAAAATTTTACCTTCAATTTTTAATTGAAGTGTAATATCATTTTGTTGTAAAACTTCTAAATTTTTATTCAGAATAATAAATTCGAATGGTGCTTCACGTTCAAAATGTTCGGTAGGATTTAATAATCTTTTAGTTGGTTTTGTAATCCAACTTGGTGCAATTAATAAAATAGTAATCAACGCTAAAGTAGGCACTATGGCGTATTTTAAATATTTTTTATTATCATTCAAATTAACTGCCGACTGAAATGGAATAGGTTTTAGTTCCGAAATTTTTTGGTCGATTGATGCAATAATTAACTGTGAACTATGCGCTGCTAATTCTGAATTGGCAATTGCCGAAAGTTGCAATACATTCAATAATTTATCTTGTACATTTTGAAAATGTGTACCAATAATTTGTGCAGCTTGTTGATGCGAAATTGTTTTACCTAATTTAAAAAAATGTAGCATCGGCAAAACAATATATTTTACCAAAGTAAAAAGTAATACCACTAAAAAAAAACTTAATAAAATCCATCTTACTGATGAATCGAAATAGAAATAATTCTCTAACAAACTAATTGTTAAAAAGGCTACAAGCACAATGGCAACGCTGTATATTGCACCTCTTAATAATTGATTGAGGTAAAATTTACGAATAAATTCGTCGAGTTTTTGTATTAAAAGTTGGTAGTTGTTCACAGTTATTTATGCAATTTCAATCCTGAAATAAATTTAAAATCTTTTGTATTGTAAGTAAACAATGGAATGTTGTAATTCATGGCAGTAGCGGCAATGATGGCATCTGGAATTTCTAATCCATGTGATAAATGAAATTTAGAAATTAAATTCATTGCCAAAAAAGAAATTGCTTCATCAAAATGCAAAACATTAATATTATTTATTTTTTTGTGAATCTGTTGCAATTCCTTTTTGTTTTTCATCCCTCGAGTTAATTCCATTACAGTAATAGAAGTAAGCACAACATTAGCTTCTCCAATTTCTTGAATTGCTTTTATTGTTTCAATGCTTCCCATAGTTAAATGAATGAGAATGTTGGTATCACAAATTATTTTGCTCATCGTCTATTGCCCCAAGCTTTTTCTCTGATTTCTTCTAACGTTATATTTTTATCTTTCCAAATGCCAGCCAAAGCCAAGATTCCATCCTTGTTAGTATTTTGAGCTGAAGTATCGTTGTTAGAAATCTTCAACTTTCCTTTTCTTGGTGTGGTTGTTTTCTTTTCTTTTTTTTCAATAATTTCCATTTCAAAATATTTAGAAAAATCTTTTAATAAATTTAAAACATTTTTATTGTTGTATTTTATAGTTACCTCAGGCATGATTTAGTATTTGTTATCAAAATTACGTTAAAAAAGTTAACGTAAAAAACTTTTATAAGTTGCATCTTTGTTAAATCAAAAAAATATTCAGAATGACTGACAATATTATTATCTCTGTAAAAAATCTAACTAAAAAATACAACGACTTTGAAGCAGTTAAAGGAATTTCATTTGATGTAAAACAAGGCGAAATATTTGGTTTGTTAGGCCCTAATGGCGCTGGCAAAACCACAACACTTGAAATAATGGAAACGCTAAGAGAAAAAACAAGCGGCGAAATATTAATAAAAGGATTAAGCGTTGATAAAAATGCGGCTGATATAAAACGTATTATTGGTGTTCAATTGCAAGCTGCTGGCTATTATCCTAATTTAAATTTATTGCAATTAATTGATTTATTTTCGGGTTTGTATAATGTAAAAGTAAATGCAATTGAAGTATTAGAATCGGTAAATTTGGTTGATAAAGCAAAGGCTAAATTTAAAGAATTAAGCGGCGGACAAAAACAAAGATTTAGTATTGCCACAACCTTAATTAATAAGCCCGAAATTATTTTTTTAGATGAACCTACAACAGGCTTAGATCCACAAGCCAGAAGAAATTTATGGGAATTGATAAAACAAGTAAGAGATAGCGGAACTACGGTGATGCTTACCACACATTATATGGATGAAGCCGAACAACTTTGTGACAGATGTGGCATTATGGAAAAAGGAAATTTAATTGCATTAGATACACCCGACAATTTGATAGATACCTTAATAGCAAAGGGTTTTGAACGAAAAAAACAAGTAAAGGCTGCTACACTTGAAGATGTATTTATTGATTTAACAGGCAAAGAATGGATGGAAGGGTAACGATTGCAAAAAATAATTTCCATTTTTCAAAACTGCAGGTTTATAAACTTACTTTTGCTAAAATTTTCAAATAAAAATGCATCAAAAAAGCATTTGGGACAAATTAGATTGGAACACATTTTACATTTACTTAGCCTTAGTAATTATTGGTTGGTTGGCTATTTATGCTGCCGAATATCAAGATGGTCATGCATTTATATTTAATCTTAAAAAAGATTTTGGCAAACAATTAATGTGGATTGGTGTAGGGCTAATGATAGGTTTAATGATATTATTAATTGATGTAAAATTGATAACCGCACTACCCTATTTTTTATATGGCATTATACTTTTTATATTAGTGATAGTAGCATTGATTGCAAAAAATGTAAATGGCGCAAATGCTTGGTTAGATATTGGTGGTTTTAAATTGCAACCATCCGAATTTAGTAAAACAATTACTGCTTTAGCATTGGCAAAATTTTTATCGCAAAGCGATGTAAATTTCAAAATTCTTTCAACCCGATTAAAAGCAATTGCATTAATTCTTGTTCCATCATTACTCATTATTTTACAAAAAGATACAGGCTCAGCATTGGTTTCAGGCGCATTTATGTTGGTGCTTTATAGGGAAGGTTTGCCAGGTTATATTTTAGTAATTGGCGTTTCGGCAATGGTACTTTTAGTAGCTGCCATGCTTGTTCCTAAGTTTGTTTTGTTCGGCATTTTTGCAGCCGTAGTAATATATCTATTATACACTTGGCGCCGAAAATTAAGACGAATGAGAACTCAAATTTATCTTTTATTTGGCGTTTTTATCATCAGCAGTTTATTTGTTTTATGGGGTAAAGATTTTGTGATGGATCATGTTTTACAAAAGCATCAACGAGATAGAATTCAACTTACTTTTGGTATTACAACAGTTGATAAATCGGTAGCAAAAAAATTGGGTTACAATGTTATTCAATCAAAAATTGCCATTGGTTCGGGTGGATTTTGGGGCAAAGGTTTTTTAGAAGGCACACAAACACAATTTAATTTTGTACCCGAACAAAGCACCGATTTTATTTTTTGTACCATTGGCGAAGAACGTGGATTTGTAGGCGTTTTAGCAGTTTTAGGATTGTATGGATTTTTACTACTTCGAATATTAAATATTGCCGAACGCCAGCGAAGTAAATTCAGCCGCATTTATGGTTATAGTGTAGCCAGTATTTTATTTCTGCATATTTTTATAAATATTGGAATGACAATTGGCTTGCTGCCCGTAATCGGAATACCGCTTCCATTCATTAGTTACGGCGGTTCATCATTCATCAACTTCACCATTTTATTATTCATTTTATTAAAATTAGATACTGAACGAATTGCCGTGTTACGCTAATTAATTCAGAACAAAAAATTGTTTTCCATTTTAAAAATATCATGGCAGCTGGGTAAAGAAATTTTACTTTGTTTATTTATTTTCAATAAATATATAAGCAAAGTATTGCCCCATGAATTAACAAAAAAAGAAAGAAAACGAATTGTGTTTTTTGGATTAATTGTGCCAGCATTAATGGGTAGAAGTTTTTCGTTAATTCAAGGCAAAGCAATTACAAAATTGCAACGCAAAATGTTGGTATTGGGTTCGGCTGCTACGCCTATTTTTGATGATTTTTTTGATGATAAAAATTTGAATATTGAAAATCTTAAAAAAATAATATCTACCACAAATGAGCCTTATCAACCCATTCATTTTAAAGAAAAAATATTTGCTGCATTATGGAATGAAATGATAAAAAATGTAGCTGATAAAAAAGATTTTTTAACTGTTACAAATAAATTAATTGATGTACAATCGGTTGGTTTTAATCAATACCATATTCATTCAAATTATGATGAATTAAAAAATATTTGTTTTAATAAAGGTGCTGCATCTACGCTTTCGTATTGGTTTTTAATCCATTCAGAAAATGATGGAGCAAAAAATAAAGTGGTGGAACAAATGGGTAAATTGTATCAATTTTTAGATGATATATTGGATATTTGGTTTGATAATAATGACCAACATTTTACTGTAGCTACCAATTGCAAATCTATTTCGAAACTGAAATTAGATTGGCAAAAAGAGTTGCAATTATTAAATAATTATACTTTGGCATTAAGCATCCATAAAAATAAAAAAAACGATTTTTTACAACTTCAAAATTTACTATTAAGTGTGGGCAATGTGGCGATTGAACAATTAGAAAATTTGCCTACAAATTCGGATTATTTTTTACCCTCAAATTATACCCGAAAACAATTAGTATGTGATATGGAATTGTGGAGTAATCGAAAAAAATGGTTCTATTATTTTTCAAAAAATAAAATGGTAACGCAGTTTTAAAAATCGAATTCGGAACTTATTAATTTTTACATTTGTAGCTATGAGTATTTTAGTTAATCAACTTACCAAAAATTACGGCGAACAAAAAGCTATTGACAATATTAGCTTTGAAGTAAAGCCTGGCGAAATATTAGGTTTTTTAGGCCCTAATGGTGCTGGCAAAAGTACCACCATGAAAATTTTAACTTGTTATATTCCGCCAACAACAGGCTCGGCAAGTGTTTGCGGCTTTGATATTAATAAGCAAAGCATGGATGTGAGAAAAAATATTGGTTACTTGCCCGAACACAATCCTTTGTATTTGGAAATGTATGTAAAGGAATATTTAAGTTTTATTGCCGATTTGCATAAAGTGCAAAACAAGAAAAAGCGAATTGATGAAATGGTTGAATTAACTGGCTTAGGCATTGAACAACATAAAAAAATAGGACAACTTTCGAAAGGATATAGGCAACGAACTGGTTTAGCATCGGCATTAATTCACGACCCAAAAGTGTTGATATTAGATGAACCAACAACAGGATTAGACCCTAACCAAATTGTAGAAATACGAAGTTTGATAAAAGAAATTGGAAAGAACAAAACGGTAATTTTATCAACTCATATTATGCAGGAAGTGCAAGCCATGTGTAACCGTGTAATCATTATCAATAAAGGAAATATTGTGGCTGATGATAAGATTGAAAAGCTGCAACAATTAAATAAAAACGAAAAAATATTTATTGTTGAATTTGATAAAGCCATTGATAAAAATTTAATACAACAAATAGCAGGCGTAAAAAAATGCAATGATTTGGCTGATAACAAATGGAAGATTTTTAGCGAAGATGATATTAGAAATAAAATTTTTGATTTTGCGGTAAAAAATAATATTTCGTTGTTATCACTAAATGAAGAGAAGCAAAGCTTAGAAGATATTTTTCGCCATTTAACGCAAGAAACAACAGAATCGTAAAAAACTTTATTTTACGCCATGATGAGTGCCCTCACTCATCATTTAATTCACTCTTCCAATTTATTTTTTAAAAGCAAAAAATAATTGTGGAACTATTTTTCAAGCTCGAGCTGGCGCAAGTCTGAAGCCAAGCCAAGAGCGAAGATGACTTGTGCAAAAAACAAACACTATCTTTGAATTCATGAGCGATAAATACAAATTCAAAAACCCCGATGGACTTTATTTCATCACCTTTACAATAGTTTATTGGGTAGATGTTTTTACAAGAATTGAGTATAAAGATATTTTGCTGAAAAGTTTTGAATATTGTCAATCAAAAAAGGGCTTAGAGATATTTGCATGGTGCATTATGAGTAATCATGTTCACATGATTGTAAGAACTGAAGAGGGAAAGTTGTTGAGTGATATAATTAGGGATTTGAAGAAATTCAGTAGCACAAAACTAATTGAAGCAATCATAGAAAATCCTCAAGAAAGTAAAAAAGAATGGATGCTAAAATTATTTGCGAATGCTGGGAAAGAAAATCCGAATAATACAAGCTACCAGTTTTGGCAAAATGGTAGTCATCAAATTGAATTGTGGAGTGTACATGTGATAGAAGAAAAGTTGGATTATATTCATCAAAACCCTGTAAAAGCAGGTTGGGTAGCCGAGCCACATCATTTTCTTTATAGTAGCGCAAAAGATTATGCAGGCGAAAAAGGAATTTTGAAAATTAAAATGTTGTGGTAAATACATGGAGCTGGAGCAAGTTTGCAGCGTTGGTTTGTGGAAGGCGAACTTGTGCCAAAGTAACAACTACAGTAAAGGCACAAGTCGGCAAGCGCTCAAATGCTATTCGTCAGAATGCGCCAGCAGGGGGAATCTTGGTTAAATAGTACTAATAGTTTTAGTTTTTTTTAATTCTGTACTACCAATCTTTCAGTATAGCTTTTGGTATTAGATTTTAGCTTTAGTAAATATATGCCTTCGGCTAAATTGTTTCGGTTAAATGTATATTGTGTGCCTGTTATTTTTGGCATAGTAAACACCACCCTGCCTGTAATATCAAATACATCTAAAGTAAATTCTTCATTAGCCGTATTAGTAAATTGCAGGATAGTGTTTTGGGAAAAGGGATTAGGAAATAACAACAATTTAGGAGTTTCAACTTTATCCATATTTTCACTTGGAATTAAGGTAGCTTTGTTGTTTGAATTGAATGAACCTACCCTAACTAATGGCGGCACCCCACATGGAAATGGAGTAATTTTTGCAATAAATTCTGCTCCATTTTCAACTTTAAATCCGTCAGTTAAATGAATTGAATTGCCTGCATAAAATCCTGCTTTTGACCCATTTTGAACAACAAAGTCACCTGTTGAATAAGCTGATGAAACGTTGTTTCCAGCGAAAATATCAGAAATACCAAGTGCCTTAAATTTTATATCTGTTTTAAAGATGTTACCTGGTTGATTGTTCGCTAATGCATCAATACTACTTGAATTTGATGTATAACAATTTTGCAAATAGGCTGTTTGTTTTATGGATTGTAAATTATATTGGAACCAATTGAACAATGTAGCAACAGATCTTATTGCAAAATTAAAAGTTACATTAGCTATTGCTTGTGTATTAAGATTTGTTGGTGGATTATTATTAAAAGCATTGTATACATTATCTATTTCGCTATTTGTTCCATTTGGCAAATTATTATTACCAATTTGAAAAGTAGATTGAATGGTATAATAATGCAAATCGCTAATAGGAACACTATTATCTACGCCTGATGGAAAAAAATCAGCAATTTGATTTGTGGTATAAAATAAATAGTGGATAGCATCAACATTAGACATGCAATTGATATCATTCAAAAGACCACCTTGTTGCAAAGCGGTAATATATGTGTATGGATTTACAGTTGATAATTGATTGGATGGTATAGTGCCGCAATTTGAGG
>JBEEMV010000047.1:0-8079 GCA_041192505.1 Bacteroidota bacterium | reverse complement strand
AGTTTTTAAAACAATACCTAAGGTTTTATGTAACAAAAAAATGTAGCTTTTAGTAGGCTGTAAAGTTGAATGAATTTAACATCTTATGCAATAAGCTAAAGTTCATTTTTTATCTTTGTTGAAATAGCTTTTCAACAGACTTCTTCGGAAATTCACCAACCCCTCTCTATTGGAGAGGGAAGGATGAGGTTGCAAAAAGCAATTTCTGAAGAAGTCATTAAAAACAAATACGAAGCAACGATTTTTTTCGTTGAAGCAAGATGCAAATTAGATATAAAATAATATTGGGTTTATTATTATTACTACATGCGTTGCCATTATTGGCACAGCAAAAAGCTAAAGTATTTGGCGTAGTAAAAAATGAAAATGGGCAAATGATGGATATTGTTTCGGTATCGGTAGTAGGCACCACAAATGGCGTACGAACGGGCAATACAGGATTTTATTTAGTTGAAATACCCTCTAACGTTTCATCCACTATTGCTTTTTCATTTGTAGGATTTGAAACTCAACTAATAACACTAACACCACAACCCAATGAAGAAAAACAAATAGATATTGTATTAAAATTAAAAACCCATTTTTTACATGATGTAAATATCCGTTCGCAATTAGAAAGGGTAGAAGGCATGACACCTATTGAACCTAAGCAAATAGAGTTGATGATAAATGCAAGCGGCAATTTAGAAGGCGTATTAAGAGCATCGGGCTTAGCCAGTTCGAGCAATGAATTAAGTTCGCAGTATAGTGTACGGGGTGGCAACTTTGATGAAAATATGGTGTATGTAAACGATTTTGAAATCTATCGTCCGTTTTTAATCAGAAGTGGACAGCAAGAAGGATTAACTTTTGCCAACCCCGATTTAGTTAGCAATCTTAAATTTTCGGCTGGTGGCTTTCAAGCAAAATATGGTGATAAACTTTCATCCGTTTTAGATATTACTTACAAGCAACCGAAAGATTTTTCAGGCAGCGTTACAGCAAGTTTGTTGGGGCAAGCTGTTTCATTACAAGGTACTAGCAAAAATAGAAGATTTAGTTGGATAACAGGTTTTAGAAATAAAACCAATCAGATATTATTAAAAAGCCAACCCACTGAAGGCGAATACCGACCTGTGTTTTACGATTATCAATTATTTACCACTTATACTTTTAGCGATAAATTTGAAATACAAGCTATTGCAAATGTAAATCAAAATAAATTCAAATTTAAACCCGAATCGCAAAGCACATCGTTTGGATTAGTGAATCAAACGGTAAGATTAGATATTGCATTTTCGGGTGATGAAACAGATAAATTTAATACCATGATGGGCGGTTTATCGGGCATTTATCGCCCTCGAAAAAATGTGAAATTAAAATTTATGACATCAGCATTTCAATCAAATGAAGATGAAACATTTGATATTACTGCTGCCTATCTAATTGGCGAAGTACAAACCGATATTAGTAAACCCAATTATAACAACATAAAAAAAAGTTTGGGTGTAGGAGTATATCAAGATTATGCTCGAAATTTTTTAGATGCCAACGTAATAAATGTATCACATCATGGTACAATGTATTACACAAATAACACATTAAGTTGGGGCATCACAGCCCAACAAGAATATATTCATGATAGAATAAAAGAATGGCACAGAATAGATTCAGCAGGCTATATGAGACCATATTCTCCGAATGTTGTAAATATATATTCGTATATAAAAACAAATGTTACGTTGCCATCAAACCGTATAAATGGCTATGTACAAAATGCATTTAATTTTACTGATACATCGCATTATAAATTAATAGCTGGTGTAAGATTTAGCTACTGGGATGTAAATAAAGAATGGTTAATAAGCCCAAGGGCACAGTTTACTATTATACCCGATTGGAAAAATGATGTAGTGTTTAGATTTGGTACAGGCATTTATAATCAACCACCATTTTATCGTGAACTTCGAGATTTAGATGGCGTTGTACATTTAGATGTAAAGGCTCAAAAATCGTATCAAATAGTAGCTGGTTCAGATTATAATATTAAAATATGGAAACGTAAATTCACATTTACATCCGAAGCTTATTACAAATATTTATGGGATGTGGTACCTTATGAAGTAGATAATGTACGAATAAAATATTTTGGTAAAAATAATACCATAGCCTATGCCACAGGCGTTGATTTGCGCTTACATGGTGAGTTTGTAAAAGATGCCGATTCGTGGGTTAGCCTTTCGTATTTAAACACAAAAGAAAATTTGAAAGATGATTTTATAAACGCTACATTAAATAAAAATCATGAAGTAATTGATTCAAGAATAAATTCTACTAATCAAGATAAAACTGCTGTGGCTGATACAGTTTTATATCCAGGTTGGATAAGGAGACCAACCGACCAACGCATTAATGTAAGTATTTTTTTTAGCGATTATTTGCCTAAGCATCCTAATTACCAAGTGCATTTAAATTTATTGTTTGGCAGCGGTTTGCCTTTTGGTCCGCCAGATCACAATCGCTATCGTGATACATTAACTATTCCGCCATACAGAAGAGTTGATGTTGGATTTTCGGCACAATTATTTGATGGAAGCAAAGACAAATACAAACAGAAAAAAGTACATCACATTAAATCTGTTTGGGCAAGTTTAGAAATTTTTAATTTATTGGGCGTTAGTAATACAGTTAGTTATCAATGGATAAAAGATATTTATAACACCACGTATGCAGTGCCTAACTATTTAACTGCTCGAAGATTAAACTTTAAATTAACGTGTAAGTTTTAAAACCTAAAGATTTCATCAACCATTAAAAAACTTTTTAAAATATTATCCATTATAGTTTTAGTGTTGGTTGTAATCAGCGCTGCACTTAGCTTTTGGATAAGTCGCCCTTCAACACAATCATGGTTGATTCAAAAAACTACAACTTATTTATCAAACAAATTAAATACTGAAGTAAGCATTGAAAAAGTAGATGCCAATTTATTTCAAAAATTAATTTTAGAAAATGTATTGATCAGAGATAAACAAAAAGACACTTTGCTTTTTGCTCATCAAATTAAATTAAATTTAAGCGATGTAATTTTATTGGATAAAAAATTTACTTTAAATCATGTTGCATTAACAGATGTAAAAGTGAATATTCGCAAAGCAAAAAGCGATACTGTTTTTAATTATCAATTTATAATAGATGCTTTTGCAAGCAATAATGAATCGAATTCAGAGGCTACTAATTTCGATTTAAAATTGAAAAAAATAAGCCTTAAAAATATTGCAGTAAACTATAATGATGCCGATGAAGAAATGCTGAACACCGCATTGCAGCAGCTTGATATTGATGTAGAGAAATTAGATTTTAAAAATAAATTATTGTCGGTTCAATCCATTTATATTAATGCACCACAAGTAAATTATACTTTAAATTCAATTTTAATTGGCGATAAAAAATCAATTTCGAAACCCGATACTACACAAACTGACAGCACAAAAAAATTATGGAATGTAAAAGTTGAAAATGTAAAAGTTGAAAAGGGTGGCTTTACTTATTGCGTAAAAACGAATGACACAACGCATTATACCAGCAATCAAATTAATCCTTATGATGTAAGAATATCGAGCATTTATATGTTGGCAAACGATATTTTATTAAGTAAAAATAATTACACCGCCGAATTGCAAAATCTTGAAATGCAAGGTCAATCGGGGCTTGCCATTAAAACTGCACATGGCAAAGCCACATTTAAAAATAAAGATATTGCCATCAAAAATCTATTTGTACAAACAGCTTATAGCAAAATTGAACAAAACATTGAAGTGCATTTGCCCGATGAAAAAATTATTAAGCCCGAAAATATTCGCTTTTCGGCACAAGTAAAAAGTAGTTTTATTCACCCTAACGATATAAAACATTTTGTACAAATACCCGATTGGGTTGAACCTATTACGCTTTCAGGAAGCGTTTCGGGCAGGTTGGGAAAAATAAAATCGAAGAAAATTGAAATGGCAATGGGCAACAATTTTTTTAAAGGCGAATTTAATTTGAATGGGTTGCCCGATATTCAAAACACATTTATCGATTTTAATGTAAACCAATTTAGCAGCACTGGTGATGATGTGTTAAAAATGTTGCCAGCCACCAAACATCCAGAGCTTTTACAACGATTAGGCAACTTATTTTTTGCAGGAAATTTTAGTGGATTTTTGCACGATTTTGTAGCACAAGGAAATTTAAAAACATCATTAGGCGATATTACTTCGGATGTAAATATGAAAATATCAAAAGATGCACAAATCAATTATACAGGTTCGGTTAATGCAACCACATTTGATTTGGGTACATGGATAAATGACACAACTACTGTTGGCAAAATTTCATTATCGGCTAATGTTGATGGCAAACGATGGTTGAATGATAACCCCGAAGTACTTATCAATGGTAAGCTTCAACAGTTTGAGTATAATCATTACAATTATAATAATGTTGAATTGAATGGAACAATTAAGCAAAAACAATTTATTGGAAACATAATTTCTGCCGACCCAAATGTGGCTTTTAAATTTGATGGCTTAGTAAATTTTTATGATAGTATACCCACTTTTAAATTTAATGCAGATGTGAAAAATATTGATTTTCAAAAACTAAACTTCACTAAAGATAATTTCAGTATTAAAAAAGCAGATGTAAAAATTGATGCCAATGGAAACACGATTGACAACTTTGAAGGGAGCTTAGCCTTGAATGATTTTATGTTTCAAATCAACAACAAATATCATGTAGTAAAAAATTTCACAGCATCATCAATTAATATCAATCATCAAAAAAAATTAGCCATACAATCTGATTTTTTAAATGCAAATGTGAATGGAAAATTTAATTACGCATACTTACCTGTAGCCTTCAAACTGTTTCTACATCAATACTTTCCAGCTTATGTACAACTTTCGCAAGCTGATACTTCAAATTTTGCAGCACAAAATTTTACATTTAATGCTATGATAAATGATAAAGAAAATTTGATTTCATTATTAATTCCAGGTTTGATAATTAATGGTAAAAATAATATTAGAGGCTCGTTGAATACAAACGAAAATAAAATTTTGGTTTACGCAAATATGAATGAGGTTGATTTTGATAATAAAAAATTTAGTCCGTTAATAATAAATGCCGAAAGCAATTCGAAAAAATTATTTGCTGATATAGTTTGTAATAAAATTCAACTTACTGATAGTTTAATTATTCATGATTCAAAATTTCATGTAATAGCCATGAACGATAGTTTAGTGTATAGCTATACAATGGCAGGCGATAAAAATGCAGTTGCATTTAATTTAAATGGTTTAACAACACTTAAAAAAGATATTATTCGAACCCACTTTTTTGAATCAGAAATATTTGTAAAAGGTTATCAGTGGCTGCTTAACAACGATAATGAAATTAAATACGAAAACAATTATTTCAATTTTAAAGATGTAGTTATTGCTAACCAAAATCAAAAAATAGAAATAAATACGGATGATGAAACAGAAAAAAAAGACAACATAAAAATTAAATTTTCGGCGATTGAAATAGCACAATTGGCAGATATTTTTGGAGGCAAATCGGCAAACTTAACGGGCACAATTAATGCCTTAACTACCATTAATAATTACTCAACCCAACCAACATTTACAAGCAGCATTGATATAAGAAATTGTTTTGTAGGAAAAGATACCATTGGAAATATTACAGGCATTATAAAATATGATGAAATAAAAAAACTGATTTATACCAATGTTGATGTGCAACAAGGCATTAATAAAATGCAGCTTACTGGCAATTATAAATTAAAAGACACAGCGAATTATTTAGATTATAAAATTGTTTTTAATCACTTCAATTTAAAATCTATCGAGCCTGTAATCAATAATATATTATCCAGAAAAGAAGGAAATTTAACAGGAACGGCGGCACTTTCAGGCACATTTAAAAAACCAAAACTTACTGCCGATGTTAATTTATACAATGGTGCACTTACGGTAAATTATTTAAATACGCATTATAAATTCGAAACTGTTCATGCTACTTGCACCAACAATATTATTTCGTTTGATAAATTTATTTTAACCGATTCGTTTAAAAATAAAGGCGAATTTATTGGCTCTATTAATCTGAATAATATGCATGCCATATGGTTAGATATGCATGTAAAAACAAAAAGATTAATGGTGAATAATACTACGCTTGAACAAAATGAATTATTTTTTGGAAAAGCATTTGCTTCGGGAAATATTGATTTAACGGGCATTACATACAACTTAACTATATCTGCAAAAGCAAAAACGCTTAAAGGCACACAGCTTTATATTCCTATTACTGATGATAGAGATTTGAAGCGACATGATTTTATTCAGTTTGTAAATCATAATAAAATAGAAGCCGAAAAACAGAAAAAATATGTAGCCGATTTAGATGGACTTACTTTAAAATTTGATATTGATGCAGCACCCGAAGCCGAAATAAATATATTGATGGATTTAGTAGCTGGCGATTATATACGTGGTTATGGCAACGGAAATATTAAAATTGATTTTAGCTCAAACACAGCATTCTCAATGCTTGGCAGCTATACCATGGATAGAGGCGAATATCATTTTACATTATTTAATTTTCCTAAAGATTTTAATATTAATAGCGGCAGTACAATTACTTGGAATGGCGATGCATACAATGGTGTATTGGATGTGGTAGGAACTTATTCGGCACGAACTGCATTTTATGAATTAGTAAAAGATCTTTTAGTTTCGGATGCAGACTTTGCAGCAGCAAGGGTTCGGGTGCCTATACAAGTACGAACAGATTTAAAAGGCTCGTTAAAAAAACCAGATGTATCATTTGATATTAATCCAACTAATACATCATCAACGGCTATTGATTTTAAATTTTTACAACGTTTACAAGCTATTAAAGCTGACCAAAACGAGTTGAATAATCAAGTGTTTGCATTAATAGCCATGAACAATTTTATTGCGCCGCAAAATATTGGAGGCTTCGATAATCCATTGGCATACAACTCTACTTATAAGCAATCGGGTACCGAATTGGTTTCATCGCAAGTAAGTAGATTATTGAGTAATGCATTTTATAGAATTACAAAAGATGATAAAACGCAATTTAATATCAATTACAGATTGTACGACCAGAGCCAAGATGCACGTAATTTTTCGCAGTTTAATTTTAATTTATCCAGACGATTTTTAAAAGATAGATTAAATATTGAAGCCGATGGATTGTATGATTATGGCGCTACTAACAACTCGAACAACAATGGTTTTGTAGGCAATTTTTTAATTGAATATAATTTAACACCTGATGGTAGAATACGATTGAAAGGATTTAGAAAAACAGAATACGATATTTTAAACGAACGAAATAGAAACCGAACAGGCATTGGTTTGGCTTACAAACGTGAGTTTAACAGCCTTTCAGAGTTTTTTGTAAAATCGAAAAAGAGTAGAATACCAATCTGGAAACCGAAGTTGTAAATTAAAAAGCTTAAGCGTTTTTATGCTACACCGCCTGCACGTTCAATATTCATTTGGTTTCGTTTTAATGGATTGGCTGTCATTTCAGCAAAATCATTTCTGTTTCTGGCAATATCAATAGCTGTAAAAACAGCACTACGAAAACTGCTTTCATCGGCTTCATTTTTTCCTGCAATATCAAATGCAGTTCCATGGTCAGGCGAAGTTCTGATAGCATTTAAACCAGCCGAATAATTTACGCCACTATCAAATGCTAATGTTTTAAATGGTATTAAACCTTGGTCGTGATATAAGGCTAATACAGCATCAAAATGTTTGTATTGTGCATTGCCAAAAAAGCCATCGCTGCTGTATGGACCAAACGCCATTATTTTTTTATCCTTAGTTTTTTGAATGGCAGGAATAATACTATTTTTTTCTTCTTGCCCAATTGTTCCGCCTTCGCCAGCATGAGGATTTAAGCCCAACACAGCTATTTTTGGCGATTCGATTGCAAAATCTTTTTTTAATGATTGTGCCAACATTTCAATTTTGCGTTGCACTTTTTCAACAGTTAAATTAGCACTAATTTCTG
>JBEEMV010000046.1:0-2619 GCA_041192505.1 Bacteroidota bacterium | reverse complement strand
TTGTGTTTAGTGCACTACTTATTACTTTTTCTATTAAAAACTATTGGCTTGGCTTTGTTGCTATGTTTGCAGCTTTGCTAATAGTTGTATCATTTCAAATTTGGATAAATAGGGATACGATAAAAATTTTATCTGTTAAAATTTTGCTTACCACTCATTCATCAGAAATACAAAAACTACTTAGCTATGGCTTACCCATAGCCATTTGGCTTTTTCTTTCCAGCGCATTTAATTTTGCTGATAGATTTATCATTCAACATTATTATGGCTATGCCGATGCTGGTGTTTATTCAACTGTGTATGACCTGTTTTTTAAAGTTGCCACCTTTGCTTGTATGCCTATTCTATTAGCAAATCATAGTCGAATTGTAAATGAATGGAATGCTGGCAATGTTTTAAAATCATGGTCTGTAATAAAAATTTCAATTTTGTTGGAAATTGGAATGATGCTTTTTTCGATGATATTTATTTATCTAATTGGAGCTTGGGCATTAGAGAATCTCACTAATATCAAATTAGAAAACTTCAGTTATTTTGTTTTACCAATACTTGCAGCATCATTTATTTGGCAGATAGGAATGTTTATTCATAAGCCTTTGGAGTTATTTTTTAAACAATGGTACATGATAGTAGCCGTTGTATTTTCTTTATTAATTAATGTATGTTTTAATCTATTTTTTATTCCAAAATATAAATTTGAAGCCGCAGCAATATCAACTTTAATAGGCACATTGGTTTATGTATTTATTATAATAGCGATTATTTATTTTAAAAAATACCATAAACTATCATTGGTTGAAAACAAAAAACTGTAATCAGAAATACAATATTTGTATTCTCATAAATATTTTATTTTTGATTTGCCAATTAGTTCATTTGTGCTAACTTCACGAAATCAATAAAATTGTCGAATTGATATCTTTAAGTTTTCAGCTTTTGATTGGTAAAATGTAGGATGATTCAAAAAAAAATGATTAGAATAAGTAAAAAACAAATCATTGACTATGGCTTTACCTTTGGGGTAGAGTTTATGGTAATGGCTGCAAGTATTATTTTGTTTAAAATAGTGGGCAGTAAATTTGAACAAATAGGCTTTGCCGAATACTCAGTTTCAAAAAGATTTATTGGCTTTATTCAACCTCTACTTGTATTTGGTATGGGCGTTTCGTTGCCTAAATTTATTGCATTGGAGGAAACTACAAATGGTAAAAAACAAATTCAATACACGGCTCAAATTTTATTAACTATTATTTTTATTTCATCGCTTATTATATCGATTCTCTTCGGAAAATATATTTCTAAATTGGTGTTTGGTAGCTATGACGAAGGGTTACTTATTTTAAGTTGCCTAACTTATTTTTTTAGTTTAATGATACACACTTGTGTTTATAATTACTTCAGAGGTAGTGGCAATTACAAATTAAGCAGTTTAATGCAGTTTATAAATTTGGCAGTTCTACCTTTAATTGTATACTTTATTGCGCAAAGTATTATGTCGTTTTATTTATGGTTAGCCCTATTTACATTTTTATTTGCCATGATTGTTCAAGTTATTGTAATCGGAGGTGTAGCCATTTCTATTAACCGAGTAAAAAGTATCTCAAATTCATTTGTGAAGTATGGCAGTAAAAGGGTTTGGGGTGATGTAGTATTTGCTTTATTTTCATCAGTGCCAGCATTTATAGCAGCCAATTTATTTTCGTTAACCGAAGCAGGCACAGTAGCTTTTTGTATCAGTTTGCTAAATATTATCATTGCAGTAATGTCGCCTGTAAATATTATTCTTTTACCCGAAGCTGCTAAAATTGTTCAACAACACGATTATGTGAAATTAAAAAGTATCACACAAAAAATGTCGTTGGTAAGTTTTTTACTTGGCATTTCGTCTTTTGTAGCCGTGTGGTTATTTGGTAGACAATTACTGCATATTTTTAACGTAAAAGATATTGATACTGCTAAAGTATATTTACTGATTATTTTCAGTAGTGTAATTGGCTTTAGTTTTTATAGTGTTATACGAAGTATAATAGATGCATATTACCCAACTGCACGAAATGGAAGAAATGTGATTTTCTCGTTTGCATTTTTTCTATTGTTGTTTGCAATTTGTAAATATTTTGAACAAAATTCAATCCAAATGTTGTTAATTTGTTTTTCAGCAGGACTGAATTTACTAGGTGTGCTAACTTATTTTTCTGTACGTAAAATTTTCGATATTCATCTAAAACAATGATAACTCTTATTCTTTTCTACACTTTTTTAATTGTTGCTACCTTTTTTATTATTTGGTTAGCAAAGTCTATTTATAAAAATTCGAACGACTTTGGTGTTCCACTTTCAATTTTTTTTATTTTTTATTTCACTTTGGCTGGTGCTTTTATTTTTTCTGTAGATGCATACAGTGGTTTTCAGGGTAGAGATTGGGGGCTTCGGTATTATCCAATATTTGATAGGTTGTTTAAGGTAGAATTTAATTCTATTTATTTTTTAAGTTGCTTTTATTATAGCGTATTTATTTTCGTTTTTTTGCTAAGTTATTTATGGATGGTAAAACGGGTAAATAAATCATTACCCACCACATCAACCGAAATAAAACCAGTTGCTTTTACTTATGAATTG
>JBEEMV010000045.1:0-5431 GCA_041192505.1 Bacteroidota bacterium | reverse complement strand
GATCCATTTAATATAAATGATAATACCAACGTATATTCAATTTTAGAAGATAAAACGGGCAATTTATGGATTGGTACCGATAACAATGGATTACTAAAATATTCGGCAGCCAAACATGAAGTGATTAGATACAGCATGAAGGCTGACAAAGCACATAAAATTATTAGTAATGAAGTATATGCACTTACCGAAAATAAATTTATGATTTATGTAGGTACCAGAAAAGGACTAAGTGCCATTAATAAAGAAACAGGCGAAGTGGTAAATGTGCCCGATCAAAAAACAAATTTAGATATTAATACCTTAACTACCGATGCAAACGGGAATGTGTGGATAGGATTAATGAACAATGGATTTTGCCGAATGGATTATACCAATTGGCAATTTGCAAATTATAATGATAACGAAAATTCGGGCAAACAAAATGCTAACAATGATGTGAAATTTATTTATCCATCAAAAGAAGGAATGGTGTATTTGGCTACCGATAGTGGATTGAAAAAATTTAATCCCATCACCCAAACATTTAGCAGATATAGGTTTGATAGAAATATACCTACCAGCATTACTTCTAATACCGTAACGGCATTGTATGAAGACAAAGATTTATACTTATGGATAGGCACTTACAATGGTGGCTTTAATAGGTTTGATCCTAAAAAAGAAACTTTTAGTAGAATACCATGTAGCTACATGAACGAAAATACTGAAGTATATTCTATTTTACCCGATGGCAAAAATAATTTATGGCTAAGTAGCAATGTGGGTATTATTAAATACGAAATAACATCGGGCAATTTTTTATTATTTGATAAAACAGATGGAACCATAAGCAACGAATACAATGCAGGCGCATTTTTTAAAAATAATAAAGGCGAAATATATTATGGTGGCATAAATGGTATTACGTTTTTCAATCCCGATAGTATTTCTAATTACAAAAGTGAATTTAAACTGGCTTTTAACAGCGTTACTACAAACAATCAACTACTGCCATTTAAGTACGATAGCCTTTTTAATCCATCCATCACCTTATCACCCGAGCAATATAATTTTACAGTTGATTTTACAGCCATCAATTTTATTTCATCAGATAAAATACAATATGCCTATAAATTAGTAGGCAGCGATAAAGATTGGGTGTATACAGGCAATAGGCATTTTACAATATTTAATAATCTTAGCCCTAGTACTTATTATTTAAAATTTAAAGCATCAATTGTAGAAGGTATTTGGAAAGAAAGCCCTTATACATTAACTATTGTAATAAAGCCTCCTTTTTGGCGTACATGGTGGTTTTATTCGTTTATATTATTGGTAATAATTGCATTTGCTTACTTCATTATCAGTATTAGATTAAAGCAAACAGCCCATCAAAAAGAAGAAGATGTGGCTAAGCAGAGCAATAAAATGAAGCAGCAGTTTTTGGCTAATATGAGCCATGAAATAAGAACACCAATGAATAGTGTAATTGGCTTTACTGAACTATTAAGCCAAACACAATTAAATGCTGAACAGAGTAATTATTTGAATGCAATAAAAAGTTCGGCCGAAAATTTATTGGTAATTATTAATGATATTTTAGATTTTTCGAAAATAGATTCAGGAAAAGTTGAACTACAAAAAGAAAATGTACCTATTCAAAAAATAATTGACAAAGTACACTCTACACTATATTTAAAAGCAAAAGAAAAAGATTTGAAATTTGTGATAGAAAAACTATCGGATGTACCCGATATTATTTATTGCGATGAAGTAAGGCTGTATCAAATATTAATTAATCTGTTAAACAATGCTATCAAATTTACCCACGAAGGAAAAATCGGATTGCAGATTATGAAATTAGAAGACCATGACAATCAAGTAAAATTGCAATTTAAAATTTATGATACAGGTGTAGGAATAGAAAAAGAACAACTGCCTAAAATTTTCAACTCGTTTACACAAGCCAATATGGATACTTCGAAAAAATATGGCGGCACAGGATTGGGATTGGCAATTACCAAACAATTAATAGAATTATTTGACGGAAAAATATCGGTAGAAAGTGAAATGGGCGAAGGCACTACATTCCATGTCGAAATTCCGTTCGAGAAAAAAGAAGAAAGCTTTTCAGTAGTTCATAAAAAAGAAACAGGTATACAACCCAAAATGTATCGCAACGGCAAACTAACTACTGGCTTAGATCAAACAGCTGATAATTTTTCGGAAAATGTAACGATAACAAATCAAACAGAGATAAAAAAACTTAACATACTTTTGGCCGAAGACAATCCATTTAATCAACTTTTAGCAAAAACAGTTTTAAATAAATACTTCCCCGATGCCATTCTTACTGTAGCCAATAACGGAAAGCAAGTTTTAGAATTTTTTGAAAAAGGAAAAAATTTTGATATAATTTTGATGGACGTACAAATGCCCGAAATGGATGGATTTGAAACAACCGTAAAAATAAAAGAAAATAAAGCATTTGCCAACATTCCAATTATTGCATGTACTGCTGGGGTAACGCCGCCCGAAGTACAACAATGTTTCGATTCGGGAATGGATGATTTTTTAGCAAAACCATTTCAACCCAACGATTTAGTAAATAAGATTAATTTTCATATTCAAAAATCACAAGCAAAAAAAGCAAAATAAATATGACAACCACAATTTGTAACCTAGAGCAATTAAGAGCCATGACTGGTGATGATATTTCCATCATGAAAGAATTTATAAAAATGTATTTAAAAGATACCCCATCATTGGTATCAAAAATAAGGGATGCTAAAGCCCGTGAATCTTATATAGGCGAAGATAGTGTGGCATGGTGTTGCCACAAAATGGCGCCGCAGCTTAGCTATATGGGCATGGTATCATGCCACGAAATGATTAAAAACATTGAAGCTAAATTAAAAGATTTAAATGGTAGTACCTACCCCGAATTGGAAGCAGATATTGATGCAATTAACGATATTTGTTTAAAAAGCTATGTTGAGCTAAACGATTTTATTAACAACAACTAAATAAACACCATTAATTATAGGTGGTAAAAGATTCATAAATTAAATTTGAATATATGCTGAATTAAAAATCCAGCCATCTCAAATGCTAATTACAGTTGTTTGTTTATTGCAAATGTATGCAAACAAAAAAAAACGCCCAACCGTTTCCAATTGAGCGTTGATTATTTTTAGTTCTGCCGAATTCGTAATTTAACATGGTTTATTACTGTTCCGAATAATCGGAATCAAATCAATTTATAAAATTTGTTGAATTACAAAATCGACAAGACTACAAGGTGTAACTTGTGTTTTATTTTAATTTAGTATTGTTTACATTCCGATTCCTTTTTCTTCCTTTAATGTAATCATTCACAGCCTTTTCGGTAGTGTACCAAACCCTGCCTTCTTTATGTGCATCAATTTTTCCTTTTCTTGCCAAAAGGCTTATGTACTCTTGCCCGTATGGCGCTGCGTCTTCATTTACAATATTTTGAATAGGCAAATATTCAGGATATGAATTATCATGGCTGCTCAAATAAATATTCAAGCTGCGTTCTAAGGATTGTGAAATCATTAAAAGTAATTTTGAATAATCACCGCCATCACATTTTTTTAAAGCATCATAATATTTCTTTCGGTCATTTTTCAAAATAATGGCAGGCGGAAAGCCAGCTTTCATTAATAATAAATTAAATAGCAAACGTACCGTTCTGCCATTACCATCAAAAAAAGGATGAATAAAAACGAAGCGATGATGGAACATGGTAGCCTTTGCAATAGGATGAACATCCTTAGCTTCATGATTTATCCATTCAACCAAATCAGCAATAAAATCATGCACACGAAGCGCATTAGGCGGAATGAAATTAGCACCTGTGATTCTTACTGCGGCATTCCTAAATCTGCCAGCAAAATCTTTTTCAATTTTACTCATCACCAATTCATGCACTGCTAAAATATCTCGTTCTGAAATTTGATAATTTGGATTAACTAAATCATAAATAAAATCAATCCCCTCTTTATGATTTACAGTTTCAAAATGTTCACGAAGTGATTTACCACCCACTGTAATACCATCTTGCAACACCATTTTAGTTTCTTGCAAACTAAAAGTATTGCCTTCAATACTATTTGAATTATAGGTCCATTCAATTGCCATATTTTCTTTGATGCGCCGTAAAGCTATATCTGGCAATGGTCGGGCATTAGCCAACTGTTGTTGCTTGGCATCTAATCTATCCAAATATTCTTGAAGTTCAGGGGTAATAAAATTTACATTTTTCCATTCCATACCACAAAGATACTAATATCGGTTGTGATTAAAAAACATTTTGCCGATATTTATTTTTTCAATTAAAAAAAACGCCCAACCGTTTCCGATTGAGCGTTTCTGTATTTCATTAGCATATTAGCACATCAGCTAATTAGCAAATTGCTTAGTAATCCATTCCCATTCCACCACCTGGCATTTGCGGCATACCAGCCGATTTTTGTTCTGGTTTTTCAGCAATAATACATTCGGTAGTTAACAACATACCTGCAATTGATGAAGCGTTTTCTAATGCAATACGAGTAACTTTAGTTGGGTCAATTACACCCGAAGCTAATAAGTTTTCATATTTTTCAGTACGAGCATTAAAACCGAAATCTTTTTTGCCTTCACGTACTTTCATTACTACTACGCTACCTTCGATACCAGCATTGGCAACGATTGTACGCAATGGTTCTTCAATAGCACGACGAATAATTTCGATACCAGTTTGCTCATCTTCATTAGCACCTTTTATATTATCCAAAGCAGCTTGTGCTCTGATATAAGCCACACCACCACCTGGTACAATACCTTCTTCCACAGCAGCACGGGTAGCATGTAACGCATCGTCAACACGATCTTTCTTTTCTTTCATTTCCACTTCTGTTGCAGCACCTACATAAAGAACCGCAACGCCACCACTTAATTTAGCTAAACGTTCTTGCAATTTTTCTTTATCATAATCCGAAGTTGTATTTTCAATTTGTGCTTTAATTTGACTAACACGACCAGCAATGTCAGCTTTTTTACCAGCACCATTTACCACAGTTGTGTTGTCTTTATCAACAATAATTTTTTCAGCTTTACCCAAATCTTCTAATTGAGCATCTTCTAATTTGCGTCCCATTTCTTCGCTGATAACTGTACCACCAGTTAACACCGCTAAATCTTGCAACATTTCTTTTCTTCTATCGCCAAAACCTGGGGCTTTTACAGCACAAATTTTTATTGTACCACGTATTTTATTTACCACCAAAGTTGCTAAAGCTTCGCCATCTACTTCTTCTGAAATAATTAATAACGGACGACCAGATTGAACTGTTTTTTCAAGAATTGGTAATAAATCTTTCATCGTAGAAATCTTTTTATCGTAGATTAAGATGTAAGGATTTTCCAATTCAGCTTCCATGTT
>JBEEMV010000044.1:0-36785 GCA_041192505.1 Bacteroidota bacterium | reverse complement strand
ATCAAGCCTCCAAAACATAAATTTGAAAATACTACAGTCTGATTTTTTTGCAGCGAAATCAATAGTTCTAATTCACTTTGTGTTAAATTTAAACTTGAAACATTTCGTTAGCTATGATTTCCCTAACGCAATGCCACCGCACAAAATCATACTTTGATTTTCTGAATTTATGTTTTGATGGCAGGCAAAGACATTAATATTTTCAATCATCACAAAACCATTTCATTTGCTTTTACGTTTATGTTATTTAAATAATTAAAAATGATGTTTAATTTAAAATCAATAGCAATTGCTTGCTTACTTTTGTGTGGCTTTATTGTGTTTCAGGCTTGTGCTCAAAATAAAAATCAACCAAAAAAAATTTCAACCAAAATGGATAAAATGGAACAATACGCAAAAGATAAAAAATTAAGTGTAGCCACATTTGGCGCTGGCTGTTTTTGGTGTGTAGAAACACAATTAATGCAATTACAAGGCGTAGATACAGTAGTTTCGGGGTATAGCGGTGGGCAGGTTGAAAACCCAACGTACAAAGATGTATGTACTGGCACAACAGGGCATGCAGAGGTTTGCCAAGTTTATTTTGATACTACAAAAATTTCGTTTGCTGAATTATTAAAAGCATTTTTTGTAACCCACGACCCTACACAACTTAATCGCCAAGGCAATGATGAAGGCACACAATATAGGTCGGCAATATTCTACCATGATGAATTTCAAAAACAAGAATCGTTAAAAATAATTGCCGAATTAAATGCTGCAAAGGCTTATGAACAGCCAATAGTTACCGAAGTATCAGCATTTGCAAAATTTTACCCTGCCGAAGATTATCATCAAAATTATTTTAATGCTAATCCCGAACAAGCCTACTGCGCTTATGTTATCAAACCTAAGAAGGATAAATTTGAAAAAGTGTTTAAGGATAGATTGAAATCAAAAACAAACTCACATTAATTTAGCTTCAAAATCAACCCCACCAACATTCATGCAATTTAATTTATATATTAAAATGTGGCATGTATCTTTTTGTATCCAATAGGGCAATATTTTTTTACCCACATTTAATCCACAAAAACGATTGAAGTGCTTTTCAAATCAGCGTTTCGGGCTGTAACTCAACACACAAAAGCGTTTCAATTGTCAAGTATTTCTTATCCACACAATGTGTAAAAATTAAAAATGTTTTCGGCTTCTTTTAGGGCTAAGTTTGGATATATATTTGTCGTCCCTCTAAAAAAGTTTTTACTAAATCATTCAAAGCGAAAAAGAGTGTTCTAATGAGAGAAGCAATAAGTTAGTTGAAGTTTAAAGAGGAAAATCAAAGTTATATTAGTTCTGATTATTCAAAGTTAAATAGCTGAATAATCTAATTTTAAAAAGCTGGTAAAGCCCGGCAGGAAATTGTATCCGTTATACTTTTCTTGCATTAAGGCAACCATAAAAATATAGAAGAAACCATCAAAACCATTTTACCTATTATGAGTAAAAAAGAAAAAGAAAATGTAAGCAGCGGAATGAAGTATAACCGCTATTATACCGTAGAGGGTATAAACGTATTTGATATGTTTGAATACGATATGCGTACTTCGGTAATTAAAGACACCAACGGCAAAAATGTGTTTGAAATGACTGGCGTTGAAGTTCCGAAACAATGGAGCCAAACTGCTACTGATATTTTAGCACAAAAATATTTCCGTAAGGCTGGTGTGCCACAAGCTGATGGTACAACAACCAGCGAAAAATCTATTAAACAAGTAGCTCATCGTATGGCTAATTGTTGGAGAGTATGGGGCGAAAAATATGGCTATTTTGCTACCGAACAAGATGCACAAGTATTCTATGATGAATTAGTGTATTCAATCGTTGGGCAATTTGCAGCGCCAAACTCACCACAATGGTTTAATACTGGTTTGTACGAAAGCTATGGTATTACTGGCAAACCACAAGGTCATTATTATGTTGACCCTATTGATAGAAAATTAAAAAAATCTACTTCGGCATACGAACGTCCTCAACCACATGCTTGCTTTATATTAAGTGTTGATGATGATTTGGTAAACGAAGGTGGTATTATGGATTTATGGGTTCGTGAAGCTCGTATTTTTAAATATGGTAGTGGTGTAGGAACAAACTTTTCTAACATTCGTGGCGAAGGCGAAAAATTAAGCGGCGGTGGTACTTCAAGCGGCTTAATGAGCTTCTTAAAAATTGGAGATCGTTCGGCAGGTGCTATTAAATCAGGTGGTACTACTCGTAGAGCTGCTAAAATGGTTTGTTTAGATTTAGATCATCCTGAAGCATTAAAATTTATTGATTGGAAAGTTGAAGAAGAGAAAAAGGTAGCTGCATTAATTGCTGCTGGCTACGATAGCCATTACGAAGGCGAAGCATACAGAACCATTAGCGGACAAAATAGTAATAACTCGGTTCGTATTCCAAATTCATTTTTCGAAAAATTAGAACAAAATGCTGATTGGGAATTTAAAGCCCGTTCGAATGGCGAAGTAATGAGCACTATTCCAGCTACTGAACTTTGGGATAAAATAGCTTATGCAGCTTGGCGTTGTGCTGATCCTGGCGTACAATACGATACAACCATTAACGAATGGCATACTTGCCCACAAGGTGGTGCTATTAGAGCTTCAAACCCATGTAGCGAATACATGTTTTTAGATAATACAGCTTGTAATTTAGCTTCGGTAAACTTAATGAAATTGTTAGACCCAATAAGCCTAACATTTGATATTAAAGGATACGAACACGTTAACCGCTTATGGACAACCGTATTAGAAATATCTGTTTTGATGGCTCAATTTCCATCAAAAGAAGTAGCACAATTATCTTACGAATACAGAACATTAGGATTAGGCTTTGCCAATTTAGGTGCTTGCTTAATGGTAATGGGCATACCATACGATAGCGATAAAGCAAGAAGTATTGCTGGTGCTTTAAGTGCTGTAATGACAGGTGTTTCATACAAAACATCGGCTGAAATGGCTCAACATTTAGGTGCTTTTCCAAGATACGAAGAGAATAAAGATGATATGTTAAAAGTAATGCGCAATCATCGTTATGCCGCTTATGATTCAAAAGAAAACTATGAAGGCTTAAGCATTACACCACAAGGTATTGATGCTAAATACTGCCCCGATTATTTATTAAATGCTGCTTGTAAAGCTTGGGATGATGCTTTACAATTAGGCGAAAAATATGGTTATAGAAATGCTCAAACTACTGTAATTGCGCCAACAGGAACTATCGGATTAGTTATGGATTGCGATACAACAGGTGTTGAACCTGATTTTGCTTTGGTTAAATTCAAAAAATTATCGGGTGGTGGATATTTTAAAATTATTAACCAATCGGTGCCTTGGGCTTTAAGAACGTTAGGCTATACGGCTGATCAAGTAGAAGGTATTGTAAATTATGCAAAAGGACATGGTACATTAAATGGTTGTAAATCTATTTCGTTAGATGCTTTACGTAGTAAAGGTTTCAACGAAAAAGATATTGAAAAAATAGAATCGGCTTTACCTGGTGCTTTTGATATTGGCTTTGCCATTAATCCTTATACATTGGGCGAAGAAACTATGCAACGCTTAGGTTATAGCCAAGATGTGTATAGCAATCCTAATTTTCATTTATTAGAATCTTTAGGCTTTAGTGAAGTACTAATAAACGAAGCCAATATTTATGTATGCGGTACTATGACTGTGGAAGGTGCGCCGATGCTTAAAGAAGAACACTTACCAATATTTGATACGGCTAACAAATGTGGTGTTACAGGTACAAGATTTATTCATGCACATGGTCATATACGTATGATGGGTAGCGTACAACCATTTATTAGTGGTGCTATTTCAAAAACTATTAATTTACCTAATGAAGCAACTTTAGAAGATATTCAAAGCTGCTACAAATTAAGCTGGGAACAATGTTTAAAGGCTAATGCTGTATACCGTGATGGTAGCAAAATGAGCCAACCATTAAACAATAAAAAAGACGATAAAAAATCGGAAGGTGGTGCAGCTCCATTAGAAATGAGTTCATTAACCGTTGATGAATTATTAGAAGAAGTAACCAAACGTGTACAAGCAAGCCCCGATACACAATTAAAACGTGCATTGGCAAGAGTAGTAGAACGCAAATCATTACCATCTAAACGCCACGGATATACACACAAAGCTAAGATTGACGGACAAGCCGTATTTGTTCGCACTGGCGAATACAGCGATGGTACAATTGGCGAATTATTTATTGATATGCATAAAGAAGGTGCAGCCTTCCGCAGTATGCTAAATTGCTTTGCTATTGCAGTATCGGTTGGTTTACAATATGGTGTGCCATTAGAAGAATTTGTAGATAAATTTACTTTTACCCGATTTGAACCAGCAGGAAGAATTGATCATCCGAATATTAAAAGCGGTACATCAGTAGTTGATTTTATCTTCCGATTATTAGGATATGAATATTTGAATCGTACAGATTTAGTACATGTACAAAATGAAGTAGAAAACGAATTTGTAAGCGAAATGCAAGCTGAAGGAAACTTTGAAGCTACAGCCGTAAAAGCAAACGAATTAGAATTAACTACATCATTAGTAAAATCGACTAATGGAATGAAACAAGTAAAACTTATAAAGCATACATCGGGTGATGCACCTGCTTGTTCTACATGTGGTCATACTACGGTACGAAGCGGTACATGTTATAAATGTTTAAACTGCGGCACCACTACAGGTTGCGTATAATTTAATAAGATAATTTAGAATTAAAAATCCCCGATAAATTTTATCGGGGATTTTTTATGATTGCACTATCCTTATACAGTTATCGTTAATGTTTTAGCCAAGATGAGTGTACGCACCACAGGTGTTTGGAACATGAGAAATATGTATAGAGTTTGAGATGTTGTTGGGTTGCTGCTGCTATTAACAGGGCACTTTAAAATACAAAGTAGTTTTGCTCCTTTAGGAGCTTACTGTATTGATAGAAAAATGAATATTTATAAACAGGGCTAGCGCAAGTTTGCAGCGTAGGTTTGTGTGTGGCGAACTTCCCGATTTTTCATCGGGACAAGTTGTACCAAGGTATCAACAACAGTAAAGGCACAAGTCGGCAAGCGCTCAATGGCTCAGCGTCAGACTTTCGCCAGCAGGGCTTGAGATTGATTATATGCTCCGACTTTTTCCATTGTTTTATTATAATAGAATCTTAAAGATGACGATGGGCCAGGAAAAGTAGCTCTTAAATTCATTCCAAAAGCAAGATTTCCAATTGCTCTTATCGTTGTAAAAGTATTTGATTTTTCTGATAATTTTATAGGAGTATAAGCCCCAAAAAATGCTTTAATATCTAAAGCCTTAGCATTTCCACTTAAATCTTGCAAAAGAAGGCATTGATTATAAGGATCAAGAAGACCTTCATACTTAACAGCATCCAAAAAATACTGATTTAAATATACTATCAAATTACTGCCGTACATATTTAATTTAACATCACTTATTTTTACACCAGACTTTGGGAGTGTAACTTCTGGCAAACTTCCTTGAACTTTTCCATTGCTAAAATCAATATTTACGTCAGCATGACTATAAAGTTCCCCAGTATTATCATTTGTTAACATAAAATCCCAAGCATTTAACGTTTGCCCTAAAACTTTATAACTTTCTTTTTTTGAAACTGGATCAGTTGTCTTTAATCGTTGTCCTTTTTTGTTTACTTCATAAATATTATTATCGCCATCGTTTTTGGCATTGACAACCTTATAAGTACCATCTTTTTGTTTTTCTACTTCTGTAGAGGGGTCATCTCCATTTGAATCTTTAAAAAGTATTGGATTATTCGCAAATGTCAGATATGAACTTTCAAATAATTTCACCACAGGATCAACATTCCACCTTCTACCCAACCTTGTATCATATTCCCAAAAAGTGGCGGTGTTTAAATTGCCTTTTCCGTTTATATCGTTATCTTGTTCTTGCCCATTAAACCCAAATCTATAACCTGTTCCGTTGCTAAATGACCTGCCTGGCATTAGCATCCCGAAAGGGTTTGGGGATTGGGTGGTTTTCATCACTATAATTTATAGTTTTTATTTTTACTATACTAAACTCGGCAAAACTACCAACTTCTACTTGAGAATATTAATCAAATTATTCCTTTCTAGTAGAATGACTTCAAAAGGGTCGTGGCTTATTTTATAAATATTATTATCTATGTTTATTCCAATAAAATTTCCATCATCTAATTCTTTAATATGATAATATAAAACCCCATTAATGTTTGAAGAATAAATATCGTTTTTGTTAATTCTTTCTAATTCTTCATTACTAAATAATTGTTTAATACTCTCAAATTCATTTTCTCCAATTTTCCCTTCATTAATTAAAGAAATATCAACTAAATAGTCGGTAATATGCCTTCTGTCTTGAACAGGGCTTGAAAAAACATATCCACAAAATATATTATGTGCAAAATAAAGTGCAACTTCAAATCTGTTTGAAGACAGCTTATCTCTAATTATAATATTTGAAATAGAAAAACATTCCCCTAATTTATTAAAATATTGTTTATGCTTTGTTCTATCAAAACTGAAAGCAATATAATCTTTTATGTCACTTAAGTTTTTCAATTCCCCTTGTATAAGCCCATCTTCAATTTGTTTTATAAATTGACTTAACTTAACAGAATCAATATTTTGAAGAATAAATTTCAAAAAATCAAGTGTCCATAAAAAATCATTTTTTTTCTGAAAAAATTAAACATATATTGAATATTATTTATTAAACTTAGTGAACCAATTATATTTTTTTGTCCAACCAACATCTGATTTTAGACCTTTTCTTAAAAATCTAAATCTATATGTATCAATTAATGAATGTTGAATTGTATTTTCCGCCGTGGTTAGTGTCCTCACTCACCACTGTATTATTTTATTGTTTCATGTTAAAATGAAAGCTACAAATATACTTTATTGAAAATAAAAAGCGCTTATGAAAATATTTTTTTGAACTACTTTTATCGAATCAATTTAGAGATGAGTGCGGACACTCATCTCGGCGAAAAGGTCGATCCAATGGAGCTTTGGGGTTTACGCCCATTTATTTTTCTATTAACAGTAAGCTCCTAAAGTAGCAAAACTACTTTGTATTATTAAGTGCCCTGTTAATAGCAGCAGCAACCCAACAACATCTCAAGCTCTGTAGGTGCTATCTTTAAGCCATTGCATTTTTAATTAATTGCACCATGCCCGATGCTGCAATATCACGGCTGTGTAAAATCATATTTTTTATTGCTTTAGCATTTGATACACCATGACCAATTACCACAGCAGCATTAGCGCCTAAGATGGGCATACCACCATAGTTTTCATAATTTACTCTTTCAAAAAATGGGGTAATAGCATTTTGTTCTTTTAAAATATCATAAATATTTTCACCCATTTTTAATACCACATTACCTACATAACCATCGCAAACAATTACATCGGCTTTATCATTAAAAATATCTCTGCCTTCAATATTGCCAATAAAATTAATCTTGCTGTTTTCTTTTAATAATGGATAAGCAGCTTGTAAAATCAAATTGCCTTTACCTTCTTCTTCGCCCAAATTTAATAATCCAACTTTAGGGTTGTTGCATTTTAAAACAGCCTCGGCATAAATGCTTCCCAATAATGCAAACTGGTTTAAGTGTTCGGGTTTTACATCTGCATTAGCGCCTACATCTACTATTACGCCAGTGCTACCATTTAATTTTGGTGCTACCGATGCAATACAAGGGCGGCTTATACCTTCAATAGCTTTTACGCTAAATAATGTACCTACTAACATAGCGCCTGTATTACCAGCACTTGCAAATACATCAATTTTATTTTCTTTTAATAAATGAAAACCTATGCTTATTGATGAATGCGGTTTTTGTTGAAATGCTTTGGCAGGATGTTCGCCCATTTCAATAATATCGGGTGCATGTACAATAGTAAACTTTGAAGCATCGGCACCAGCATTTTGCAATTCGGCTTTAATAATATCTTGGTTGCCAATCAGCACCAAATGGTTATCGGCAGCTAATTCGGCTTGAGCCATTGCAACACCTTTGGCAGTAGCTTGTGGGGCAAAATCGCCACCCATCATATCAATTCCTATTTTTATCATGTTGGTTGTTTTGAAATTTGCATAAATAAAAAATCCAAGCAAAAATTTTCAGCCAAATATACAATTTGGTTAAAACTTTTACTCGGATTTTTTCGAAAAATATTGTTGCTAAGAAAAATCTATTTAGAAGATCTTTCCATTACCGTTTGTCCGTTGTATATTAATTTACCATCAGTACTCCAATAAGCACGATGACTTAAATATACTTCACCAGTATTTTTATCAGTTGCAATTGTTGGTGCTACGGCTTTGTAATGTGTACGGCGTTTATCACGTCTTGATGCTGAATGTCGTCTTTTAGGATTTGGCATAACTTATAAATAGTTAAATGTTAAATTTTTATGTTAATCAACTTAGTGTTACTTAAGTTTTATGTTTTTTAATTTTTCCCACCTTGCATCTGTTTCATGCTCGGTAGATTCGTTTTTTAATTTTTTTAAAATTTCCTGATTGCAATTTTTATATTTTTCTTCTAAAAAATCACAATTTCGTACCATCGGAATGCTCAAACTAATATATTCATAAATAAACTGAGCTACATTAATAGTTGAATCGCTTCTAGGAATGTAGATCATCTCATCATCATCTTCGCTTGTACCAGTATCACGTTGGTCATCAAATTTAATATACAATTTAAAATTATTGTAAATTGGATATTTAATGTCGGCGGTGCATCTATCACACTCTACTTCTACATTTCCTTCAACACTAAAACTAAGAACAAAATGTGTGGCTTCTTTTTCAAAAACAAGCTTCACATTACAATCTCCTTTTTGTAACGGCGATTCTTCAATTAATTTAAAAAAAGAATCAGTGATTTCATAATTGAAAACGTGTTCGCCGGTTGTTAAACCAACGTAATGAATATCATATAATCTCAATTCTTTTTCCACCGCTTTTTAAAAGGAGGGCAAAGGTATGTAAATTTTGTGTATTTGTTTACATAAAATCACAGAAAATTAATTTATACCTAATTTATTGTAGCAGCAGCCTATTTTACCAATCTCGATTTTGTTTATTTCAGCATACAATCCACATTTATTGTCTATAAAAGATAGGTGTATTTTTTATATACCCAATATGGCTGTATTACTTTTGACTCAGGGTGAATAGTAGTTGATTTTAACCCCGATGTAAGTTTTCTTCATCGGGGTTTTTTATTTTAATTGAATTACCCTTACTTTTAACCATTATGAATAAAATAAATAGTTTACTAATTGCAATAGGTGTAATTTTTATGATGGCTTGCCATTCATCAAAAAAAGTTGAATCGAATACAAAATTACCGAATTGGCTTGCCGAAAAAATTGCAAGTAATGAAAAATTGCCTAACAATCAATCCATTCAAAAAGTGATGCAAGGCAAGTATCATGGCGAAGTGGCATATTATATTATATCGCCTTGTTGTGATCAATTAAATGATTTACGAAATGCCAAAGACGAATTAATTTGCCACCCAAATGGTGGAATGATAAAAGGCGGCGACGGAAAATGTTTGGATTTTCAAACTGAATATAAGGGTACTATAATTTGGGTTAGAAAATAGCCTTTTCAAAAAATTGCTGGTATAGCAAAAATAATAATCAGAGTTTTTTATCTTGTTAATTAAATTAGTCATTAACCTATGTTTGCATATATAAAAGGGGAGCTTACCAAAAAAAACCCAGCTTCGGTAATTGTAGAAAATAATGGTGTGGGTTATCTCATCAATATTTCATTAAACTGTTATTCGAAAATACAAAACGAGAAGATTGTTTTGCTGCATGTTCATCAGCAAATTACCGAAGATGCTCATACATTATATGGCTTTGCCGATGAATCGGAAAAGATTTTATTTCAACAATTAATAAGTGTAAGTGGTGTAGGCTGTTCTACGGCTCGAATAATTTTATCATCTATTCAGCCCAACGAAATTCAACAAGCCATAATTCAGGAAAATGAAAAATTGTTAGAAAAAATAAAAGGCATAGGACCCAAAACAGCCAAGCGCATGATTTTAGAGCTGAAAGATAAAATGCTAAAAACAGCCGATATGAAAAATATGCCTGCCAATCATTTTGCATACAATAATATTCAAGCAGAGGCGTTATCAGCATTGATGGCTTTAGGATTTAATAAAGCCCAAGCCGATAATGCGGTGGCAAAAATTACAAAAACTAAACCTGATATAAATACAGTGGAAGTGTTAATTAAAGAGGCTTTGAAGGCAATGTAGTGGTTTGGTATGCAAACATAAGCCTGAATTAATAAAACCGAAAAAGATAAAAAAAACCTAAATCAAGTAGTTGAAAAAAGTATTTCGAATATGTTTTATGATGGTGCTATTGCTGGTTATTTACAGCAGTAGAGCCATGTTTGTTGCCGAGCCAATTATTATTACAGATAATTATTTGCCGCAAGAAGATTCTATTAAATTGCATTATCCCATTCAAGATCAAGGTGGCGATTTTATAAACGATAAACCTTTGGATAATATAGATTTAAAAAATCCATCAAATATTGATCAAAAAGTTGATTACGACCCAGCATCTAAACGTTATATTTTAACGGAAACAATTGGAGGTAAATTTTATAGAAGCCCTACCTACATGACATTTGATGAGTTTTTGAAATATCAATATCAAAAAGATCAAACAGAATATTGGAAGCAAAGAAACAATGCCAACAATTTAATTGAAAACAAAAATGCAGTACCAAAATTTGCAGGCAGCAACCAACTGATTGATAGATTATTTGGCCCTGGTGGTGTAGATATTCGTCCATCGGGTAATGTTGAATTAACGTTTGGTGTTAATCGTCAGAAAGTAGAAAATCCTACCCTAATTCAAGCGGCAAAAAAGCAAGGCGGATTTGATTTTGACATGAATATTAATATGAATTTGGTAGGCAAAATAGGCGATAAGATGAAGCTTACTACCAATTATAATACGCAGGCTACTTTCGATTTTGAAAATCAAATTAAATTAGAATATACAGGCCATGATGATGAAATAATACAAAGCATTGGTGCTGGTAATGTAAGCTTGCCATTAAATAATTCGTTGATAACGGGCAATCAAAGTTTGTTTGGTATTAAAACAAAAATGAAATTTGGGCGCTTAAATGTAACCACTGTTTTATCGCAACAAAAATCGAAATCGGAAGAAATAAATATTCAAGGCGGCGCTCAAACTCAAACCTATTCTATTCAAGCCGACCAATACGAAGACAACAAACACTTTTTTTTATCTCATTTTTTTAGAGATAATTACAACACATGGTTAAAAAAATTACCCATCGTTCAATCGGGTATAAACATTACAAGGGTTGAGGTTTGGATTACAAACAAAACAGGTGTTACCGAAAATGTTAGAGATATAGTAGGTACAATGGATTTGGCTGAATATTCACCTTATCAAACTCGTTGGCAAAAAGCTAATTTAGATAAATTGCCAAAGAACGAAAACAATAGTTTGTATTCATCTTTAAAAAATGATGCAAGATGTAGAAATACAAATTCGGTAGTAAGTTCTATTACCACTGGTATTTTTGTAAACGATCCTAATCCATTAATTTACGAAAAAACATTTGCTCGTAAATTAGCTGCTACCGAGTATGTATTATATCCGCAATTAGGTTTTTTATCTTTACAACAAACTTTAAATTCGAGTGATGTATTGGCGGTGGCCTACGAATATACTTACAATGGAAAGACTTATAAAGTAGGCGAATTTTCGGAAGACATTCCTACTGTAAATGGCGCTGGTGCTACCACAGGAACAGGCGGTACGCCAACTACTACTTCGCAAAATGTATTGTTTTTGAAATTATTAAAATCGCAAATTGCTAATACTACTTTGCCGCTATGGAAGTTGATGATGAAAAATATTTATTCGTTAGGCGCTTATCAAATATCGGCTACCGATTTTAAATTAGATGTAACTTACTTAACATCGGGCGGTGGCGAAAAGCGCTATTTAACTGATGGTTCGGTAATGGGTGTGCCATTAATTAGGTTATTAAATTTAGATAGATTAAATACTCAAAACGATCCAACACCCGATGGTATTTTCGATTTCATTCCTAACATTACCATCATTCCGCAAAGTGGTAGATTAATATTTCCGGTAATTGAACCATTTGGAAATGATTTAAAAGCAAAATTTCAGAATACGCAAGATGACCAATTTATAGCCAACAAATATGTGTATCAAGAATTGTATGACAAAACAAAAACCGAAGCCCAACAATATCCTGAAAAAAATAGATTCAATATTAAAGGCAGTTATAAATCTAACTCGGCAAGCGAAATTTATTTAGGTGCATTTAATTTGCCGCAAGGCTCGGTAAAAGTGAGTAGTGGCGGACAAGAATTAAAAGAAAATGTAGATTATTCGGTAGATTATAATTTGGGTAGAGTGAAAATATTGAATGAAGGCATCATGAATAGTGGGCAACCTATTAAAGTAAAATTTGAAAATAATGCCTTTGCAGGATTAGGGCAAGTAAAAACTTTTATTGGAAATAGATTTGATTATTATGTAAACGAACATTTGAATTTGGGTGCTACATGGTTGCATTTAAGCGAACGACCATTTACTCAAAAAGTATTAGTAGGCGATGATCCAATTAGCAATGCTGTAGTGGGCGGCGATGTACATTATTCGCAAAAAAGCGGATTTATAACCAAGGCTTTAAATAAATTGCCAATTTATGAATCGAAAGAAAAATCTAATATTAATGTAACGATAGAAGCCGCTAAATTAATACCTGGGCATAGCAAAGCCATTGGCGATGCAGGGCAAGTGTATATTGATGATTTTGAAGGGGCACAAAGTAATTATGATTTAAAATTTCCGCTTACAAGTTGGGCTATTGCCAGTACACCGCAGAATGCAAGCCGTGGTGCAGCAGGGCAAGAGCTATTTCCCGAATCACATTCCGATTCATTAAATTATGGATTTAATCGTGGTAAATTAGCTTGGTATAATATCGATCCATATTTTACCCGAGCTGCTAATGGCTTTGCATCTAACCTTACCAGCAATACCGAGCAATCAAATTTATTTATTCGTGAAATTGAAGAAAAAGAATTGTTTCCTGATAAACAATTAGCGCCTGGCACACCATTAACGCTTACTTCTTTCGATGTGTTTTTTAATCCGAAACGAAAAGGGCCATACAATTTTGATTATAAAGGAATGAACAGCGATGGATCGTTGGCTAACCCTACAAAGCGTTGGGGTGGCATTACCCGAAGTATTGAATACAGCGATTTTGAAACTGCAAATATTGAATTTGTTGAATTTTGGATGCTTGATCCTTATAGTACTAATGGTGCATTAAGCAGCAATACGGGCGATTTGTATTTTAATTTAGGAACCGTATCAGAAGATATTTTAAAAGATCATCGTAAGTTTTATGAAAATGGATTGCCACGTGATGCCAATGATGTAAGCGCCAAACAAGCTACCACTTGGGGTTTTGTGCCTACCAATCAACAACCTATTACCAATGCATTTGATAATGATCAAAATGTAAGAGCTATACAAGATGTGGGCTATGATGGTTGTACTGATGATTTAGAAAGAACTACATTTGCCCGATATGTAGGCAATATATCAACAGCCGCTACAGCCGCCGATGGCAAGCCTTTCGCAGCTTCAACGGTAAACAGTGTTCAAGCAGATCCATCAAACGATAACTACCATTTTTATAGAGGAACTGATTTTGATAATGCCGTTACACCCATTTTAGAACGATATAAAAGATATAATAATGCCCAAGGCAATTCGCCTACCGATGGGCAATCGCCTGAAAAATACTCAACAGCAGCTACTAATATTCCTGAAAGCGAAGACATTAATAAAGACAATTCATTAAGCGAATCAGAAAATTATTTTCAATATCGTGTACACTTGCAACCCAATATGCAAATAGGTTCGAACTTTGTAAACAATGTTCGTGAAGCACCTGTAAAATTAAAAGATGGATCAACGGCTACCGCCAAATATTATCAATTTAAAATACCGATTAGCAGCTATGAAAAAAAGATAGGAACGATTAATGATTTTAAATCTATTCGATTTATTAGAATGTATTTGAATGGATTTTCGGATTCGGTCATTTGCCGATTTGCAAAACTGCAAATGACCCGTAATCAATGGCGCCGTTATCCATTCTCGTTAGAGTCGGCTGGCGAACAATTAATTGATGACCATAATACAGGAACTTATTTTAATGTAACATCGGTAAACTTAGAAGAGAACGCATCAAAACAACCTGTGGGTTATATATTACCGCCGGGTATTGAACGAACCAATGTATTAACCACACAAGCCAATGTGTTGGCAAACGAACAATCTATTTCATTACAAGTTTGCGGCTTAAAAGATGGCGATGCCAGAGCAGTTTATAAAACTTTGAATTTAGATATGCGAACTTTTAAAGAAGTAAAATTCTTTATTCATGCTGAATCTACGGTTGGGCAAACGGCATTAAAAGATAATGATTTGTATGGTTTTATTCGCTTTGGTACCGATTTTACAGATAACTATTATGAATATGCAGTACCATTAAAAATAACAGGCACAGCCGCTACCGACCCATACGCCGTATGGCCCGATGCCAATACTGTAGATTTATTTTTAGATTCGCTTACGGCATTAAAGCAAAAACGAATTGCCCAAAACAAGCCACAGTATGCACCTTTTAAAGTTATATTGGCTAATGGTATTACGCTTACTGTAAAAGGCACACCCGATTTAGGATTAGTAAAAACATGTATGATGGGGGTTCGTAATCCGCAACGAGGCAGCACTACCGATGTTGATGATGGACAAAATAAATGTGGCGAAATATGGTTTGATGAATTGCGATTAAGTGGCTTTGATGAAAATGGTGGCTATGCAGCATTATTAAGAACCGATATTAAATTGGCCGATTTAGGAACTATATCTGCATCGGGTACAATGCATACTATTGGCTATGGCTCGTTAGAACAAAAATTAGCACAACGATTTAAGGATAATTTTTATCAATATAATGTATCGGGTAATGTAGAATTAGGAAAATTATTGCCCGAAGCATTGGGTTTAAAATTGCCATTGTATGCTAGTATTAGCGAACAATTTAGCAATCCGCAATACGATCCTTATCAATTAGATGTAAAACTGAAAGATGAATTAGCGCAAGCAAAAGTATTACGTGGTAAAAGCTATGCTGATTCATTAAAATACATTGCGCAAGATTATGTAGGTATTAAAAGTTGGAATTTAACCAATGTAAGAATTAACCGACCTAAAAAAACAAAACTTGGCAAACTTAATTTGCCTACCAATATCGAAAATTTTAATGTTAGCTATTCATTTACCGAAACATTTAAACACAACCCTACTTACGAAAGCGATGTATTAAAAAAATACAAAGGCGGTATTGGCTATAATTATGCTATCAAACAAAAATATATTACACCATTTAGTTTTGTGAAATTTGGTGGCAAATATTTAGCTCTTATTCGTGATTTTAATTTTAACATATTACCAAGTAGCTTTAGCTTTAAAGCCGATGCCGATAGGCAATACGGCGAAACACATTTGCGCCGATTTAGTACCGATGAAATTCCATTGCCACCTACTTATAACAAGTATTTTACCATGATGCGTAATTACTCCATGCGATGGGATGTAACCCGAAGTATATCTATTGATTTTAATGCTACCAACAATTCGAGAATTGATGAACCATATGGTAAAATTGATACCAAAGCCGAAAAAGATACCATCATTAATCGCATCAAACAATTAAAGCGAACTATTGGATACAATCATTCATTAAACGCAAGCTACATGGTGCCGCTTAGTAAATTTCCGCTTACCGATTGGATAACCATGAAAGCTACTTATGCATCAACTTATACATGGGTTACAGCGCCACTTACATACGAAAGCTTGGGCAATACTTTGCAGAACACACAAAACCAACAATTAAACACCGATTTTAATTTTAATAATTTATACAATAAAGTAAAATTTTTAAAACGATACAATACCAAAACATTGATGCAGCAAAACAAAAGCAAAGCTGCCGAAGCTGCACCTAAGGATGATGAATCGCAGAAAGGACCGAAGAAAGCAACTACCGAAGTAGATGCAAAAGGAAAAGTGAAAAAGAAAAATGATGAACCCAAATTAAACCCAGTGGTTTATACACTTTTAAAACCTATGATGAGTTTGAAAAGAATATCGGTAAACTTATCGCAAGATAATGGAACCGTGATGCCGGGCTATTTACGCAGTACAAGATATTTGGGGATGGACTCATCGTGGCAACAACCGGGTTGGCAGTTTTTAACTGGGCAACAGATTTCGCCAAATTATTTGAATACACTTTCATCTGTTCAAATTAATGCCTTATCGGGCGATACAAAATTGTTTACACCCTTTACCCAGCGCAGTACCGAAACATGGAATATTACTGCTAATTTAGAACCGATTACGGATATGAGAGTAGATTTAACAGTAACCCGAACCTATTCTCGAAATTTATCGGAAAATTATAAACGACCAGATAGTATTAGTGATTTTGCTGCATTAAGCAAAGTGGTAAATGGCAGTATGACGGTATCGTTTATTGCCCTAAATACTTTTTTTGATAAAACGGATAAAGATGGTTTTTCGGGATTGTTTAAACAATTTGAAGCCAAGCGAAAAGAAATTTCAAAATCGTTAGGTACACAAAATCCTTATAGCCAAAAAGAAATTGATTCGTTGCCAGGTTATTATCAAGGCTATGGACCCTACTCACAATCGGTTTTAATCCCTGCATTTTTATCTACTTATGCTAATCCTAAATTGGCTAATAGCACTGTTGATCAATTATTTAAATTATTACCAAAACCTAATTGGAGAGTAAGTTATACAGGCCTTTCAAAATTGCCGGGCTTAAAAAAATTGATAACGCAAGCCAATATAAATCATGCCTACAATTCAACATTTAATGTGGGTAGTTTTATGACTAATCCTGATTTTCTATTAGGCACATTTCAAAATAGTATGATGTGGCCTTATGCCATCGATTCATTAAATCACAACTTTGTTTCGTACTTAAATATTCCGATGATTAGCATTACCGAACAATTTGCCCCATTAATTGGTGTTGATATTACATGGAAAAACAATATCACAACCAAAGTAGATTATAAACGAAATAGAACACTGAATATGAGTTTTATCGATTATCAATTAAGTGAAACCCGTGGACAAGAAATAACGATAGGCATGGGTTATAAACGAAAAGGGATAACATTGCCTTTTAAAAACGGAAAGAAAAAAGTAAAATTAGATAATGATCTTACTTTCCGATTCGATTTTTCGTATCGCAATGATAAAACGGCAAACTATAAATTAGATCAAAACATACAAGGCTTTACCCGAGGCATGAAAAGCATAGGCATAGCACCTTATATAGATTATGTGGTAAACAACCGTGTAAATATTCGCTTATTTTATGATTACCGCCGTACCATTCCTGCTACCTCTGCCAGCTTCCCAATCACGGCTGTAAAGGCTGGTATAAAAGTAAGATTTACATTAGCGCCGCAGTAAGTTAAGCAATCCTGACAGGTTTTTAAAACCTGTCAGGATTTAAGCTGTAACTACCGCTATTGTTTCGAACTTTCGGAACATTTAGGCACACCTTACAACAGTTTCATTAACTGTTGCATACCAATGGTAGCAGGTTGTTCGATGGCAGTTAAATTTTTTAAGGTAGGCAGGTTAGGTAGTTTTTTATCCACCACATAAAGCGGTGTATTGTATCTAACACTATTTACCAAATTAGCAGCAGGATACACTACTAACGAAGTACCTACAATAATAAATATATCGGCGGTAGCAACTAAGGTTGATGCAGGTTGTATCATCGGCACATCTTCGCCAAACCATACAATATGTGGGCGCAGCTGAAAGCCATCTTCGCCCTTATCGCCCACTTTTAAATTGCTGTTATATTCATAAAATTTGGGTTTGCTGGGGTTGGTGGTTCTACACAAAACTATTTCGCCATGTAGATGCATTACATTTTTGCTACCTGCCCTTTCGTGCAAATCATCAATGTTTTGTGTAATGATGTGTACATCGTATTTGCTTTCCATTTCAACCAATATTTTATGCGCCACATTGGGTTGGGCGTTTAACACCTGCTGCCTTCTGTGGTTATAAAAATTTAATACTAATTGGGGGTTTCGTTCAAAAGCTTGAGGCGTAGCTACATCTTCAATCTTATGGTTTTCCCACAAGCCATCGCTATCTCTAAATGTTTGTATGCCGCTTTCGGCGCTTATTCCAGCACCTGTTAATACTACAATTCGTTTTTTCATTTTAAAATAAATTTGAAATCAAAAAGCTATTATGCATAAATAATATTTTAGTGTTTGCATTTCGTTCGATATGAAAATGCAGTTGATTTAATATATCAGCTAATTGGTTAAAACCATCTACTGATAGACGTTGTGCCATATAAGGGCAAAAAGCTTTTTCTCTATCATTCCAAGCCGCCGATGTATAATTGTTTTCTTTATTTAAAAACGATTCTCTAACTAAATGCAAGCCATACTTTACAAAATACTTTTGGTTATCACGTTTTAGTTTTACCATCTGTTCGTTAAAGGTGTTCCAATCTTTCTTGTTTTTTTTAATCAGTATTTGCATCCAATCTAAAAACAATTTTTCTGTTTCATCATCTTTTTCTTCTAATAATTGCAGGGCTAATCTAAAATTGCCATCGGCTATGGTGGCTATGGTTAGTGCTTTTTGCTCATCTATTTGTTTTAGTTCTATCAATCCATTTTTAATATCGTGGGGCAGCAAGGGTGCAATTTTTACCAGCTGTGTTCGTGATTGAATGGTGCCTAAAATTTGTTCGTAGTTTTCGGCTATTAAAATAATAAGTGTTTTTTCTTCGGGTTCCTCAATCTGTTTTAATAATCTGTTGCCATCGTTGCCCAAGTATTCAGCCATCCAAATAATTAAAAATTTATAACCGCTTTCAAAACTTTTAAGATTTAAAAAGTTAAGTATATCGCTACATTCATGTGCATTAATGTTGCCTTGTGTATTGGTTTCGCCAGCTTGCAATTTCATCCAATCATTAAAATTAAAATACGCATTTTCAATTACAGTTTGTCGCCATTCTTTTATCCAATCAATACTATAGGGTGTTTCGCCAGCCTTATATTCTTTATTAGGATGCTTGGTTACGGGCATGGTAAAATGAATATCAGGATGAATTAGTTTTTGTACTTTTTTGCATCCGCTGCATGTACCACACGAATCAAAATCTGTTTTTTCTTCGCATACTATGTATTGAATGTATGCCAAAGCCAATGGCAAAGCGCCTGTACCTTCATTGCCTACAAATAATTGTGCATGCGGTATCATGCCCGATTTTACACTGCTAATAAGATTTTGCTTTAACGAATGCTGACCAATTACTTGATTAAACTGCATGAAATAAGTTAATTATTGATGGCTGAAAGATAGCTAATTGCTACGTGAAAATAACATAGGAAATGTAGCAAACAACAATTTTACTGGCGTAATAAAAACACAAAACCCCGACTTTGAAAAGCCGGGGTTCGTAAAGTTCCTCAAACCCAATCAGAACTTTACCTTTTATGAAAACACTAACGTAAAAGTAAAATATTTTTCGAAAACAAAAACAAAATATTTTTTATGCCGAAATATAAATACAGTATTTGTAACAAAAATAAATCATAGATTTGATTGGTTATCATCTATAAAATAAATGAAATGAAAAGCACAAACAAAATATATATAGCTGGGCATACAGGCATGCTGGGCTCGGCCATTGTAAGGCAATTAACGGCAAATGGATATACTAACTTACTGCTACAAACATCAACACAGTTAGATTTACGAAATCAACAATTAGTAAATACTTTCTTCGAAAATGAACAACCCGAATATGTATTTATAGCCGCCGCAAAAGTGGGTGGCATACTGGCAAACAATACTTATAGAGCCGATTTTATCTATGATAATTTAATGATGCAAAGCAATATCATTCATGCATCGTATATGCATAAAGTAAAGAAATTATTGTTCATTGGTTCATCGTGTATTTATCCAAAATTAGCACCACAGCCCTTGCACGAAAATTATCTTTTAACGGGTTCATTGGAATATACAAACGAGCCTTATGCCGTTGCAAAAATAGCTGGTATTAAAATGTGCGAAGCATACAGAACACAGCATGGTTGTAATTTTATAACGGCATTGCCTACCAATTTGTATGGCACTAATGATCATTATGATTTAAACAATTCGCATGTATTGCCTGCCTTGCTGCGTAAGTTTATAGAAGCAAAAGCAAACCAAGTTGATGAAGTAATAGTATGGGGTACGGGCAAACCTTTACGAGAATTTATGCATGTAAAGGATGCAGCCAATGCTTGTATATTTTTAATGAAAAATTATGATGATATACAGCCCATCAATATTGGTATGGGTAGCGATATTTCAATTTCGGATATAGCTTGTTTAATAAAAAAAATAGTAGGATACACAGGCGAAATAAAATTTGATACCACCAAGCCAGATGGAACGCCACGTAAATTATTGGCTATAAATAAGCTGCATCAATTAGGTTGGAAACATACCATTGAATTAGAACAAGGAATAAAAACTACTTATGAAGAACTGATGAACAAAGGGTTTGATTAGATTTGTTGCAACCATCCATTCAACACTTTCGAAATTTCGGCGGCTTTGTTTACAATCATAAAATGTCCACCATTGTTTAGTTCATAATCGGCTATAATAGGTTTTAATGGAAAAATTTTGTCCTTATTGCCATGAATATGTTTTACATTTTTAAGCACCATTGTATTGCGCCAACTTACCGCCTGCCTAATAGACCATGCAAATAAATCGGCATTGGTATCAACCAAAATAGTTTTTAAAAATTTCCTTTCTTTTTCGTTGCTAATTCCAAAAAACCAAAATGCAATTTTGTAAGCATACTTTAATTGCTTTAAAGGAAATACATAATGCAAACCAATGCCAGCCAACAGCCTATAAAATAATGGTATTTCGTATTTTGTTTTTACCGATGAAATTAAAATTACTTGTTCGGTTTCTATTTGCTTTGCCATTTCAATAGCTATCAATCCACCAAACGACATACCTATTAAAATAGGTTTGGGCGAATGTATTTGTGTTAATAATCGCCCAGCATATTGTTCAATTGTTTCGTTAGATAAAGGTATAATCCAATCAATAAAATGTAATTGGCAATCATCAATGGTAAGATATTGAAATGCTCGTTTATCGGCTCCTAAACCGCTAATACAGTAGATGTTTTTCAAGATGAAATACTTGTTATTAAGGAATCCATTTGAAAATATTTTCTAACTCATTATCATCAATAGATGACTTATCTGATTTGTCGTAAATTGAAGTTAAGTAAACTGTTGTTTCAATAATTTTTACGTAGCTAATAACTCTTGTCCCTCCTGATTTTCCTTTACCTTTTGATGATATGGCAATTCTTATTTTATAAAAGTTGCTACCCAACGATTTGCCTTGTTCGGGTTTTGTGGTAAGTGATTCAAATAAGTCTGCTAATTCTTTTTTTAGTGATGGATATTTTTTTGATAACCGTTTGGCTTGTTTATCAAAAAGCGGAATGGTGGCTACTTTATAATTCATCTAATAATAATTTTGCCGACCTAGCTTTTAATTTGCCTTGATGTATCAACTTTAATTCAATAACAGCCTCTTTTAGTTCTGCCAAAATTTGTTCTTTACTGGGTTCAACATCTTCTAAAATAGCTAATTGCTTGTATTGTTTCTTTAGCGCATTCCAATCGTTAATGGGTATAAAAACACCAGCCGCTTTACCATTATTACCTTGTATTATTTGTAAGCTCATATAATATATTTATTGTTTTGAATAAATGATGACAACAAAATTAAATCACTTTTCGATTATTTAAAAATATTAAACGCCCCAAGTATCAGGTGCGTTGCGCCACTGTTGTAAGGTTTCAATTTGGTTCGGCTGCACATAGTTTTTGGCAACTGCTAATTTAATTAAATGATGATAATCGGATAAGGTTACATATTTGCAATTGGCATTAGCAAATGCTTCATCGGCTTTTGCAAAACCATACGTAAATATCGCCATCATGCCCAGCACCTCGGCACCAGCATTGCGCAAAGCAGCCACAGCTTCTAAGCTGCTTTTACCTGTTGATATTAAATCTTCAATTACCACCACTTTATCGCCAGCATTTATTTTGCCTTCTATCTGATTGCTTAAGCCATGTTGCTTAGGTGCACTTCGTACATATAAAAATGGTAATTCTGCAGCATCGGCCAATAAAGCACCATGCGGAATGCCAGCCGTAGCAACACCTGCTATAGATTGTGCATCGGGAAACTGTTTTTTTAAAGCAGCTAAAAACTCGGCTTTAATACACTGTCTGACTATTGGATAGGACAAAGTAAGCCTATTATCACAATAGATTGGGGATTTCCAACCGCTTGCCCATGTGAAAGGTGTTTGCGGACTTAGCTTTATTGCGTTTATTTGTAATAAATATTCAGCTAATTTTTCGGCAGCAGATTCATTGTTTATCATGCCCCAAAACTAATTGATTTTAAAAACATTTTTTGCACTAATTAATTTCACTTCAATCATAATTAATGTCGGTCATTACAATTTATATCAACGAAAAACCTGTTATGCTAACAGATGATGAAGAAATTTATTTTGCACCGCCACCGGTTCATTATAAAAGCTATGTGTATTGCAAAGCAAAAACCGAAGAAGATATAAAACGCATTATTACTATTTGCGAAAAGGATGAAAAGTTAGAAACGGCTTTAATGTTTAATAATTCGATGGATGAATTAAAAAAAATGTTTTGGGATTTGCATATAATATCCAATGCTGCTGGTGGTGTGGTTTTGAATGAAAAAAATGAAGTGTTGTTGATTGAACGAAAAGGCAAATGGGATTTGCCAAAAGGCAAAGCCGAAGCCAACGAAACTATTGAACAAACTGCTGTACGTGAAGTACAAGAAGAAACAGGATTAACGGATGTTGCCATACATCAACCCATTTGTATTACTTATCATACTTATAAAGAGGCTGATGATAAAATTTTAAAAATAAATCATTGGTTTGAAATGAAGGCATCATCATCTAACACATTAACACCGCAAGCCAACGAAAATATTACGGCTGTAAAGTGGGTTCCGAAAAATGAAATGAAGAATTTTATTACCGCTACTTATCTTTCATTAAAGCAATTAATGGAAAAATATTCGGCTTAATTTATTTTATTTCTTTAGCTCAATAAAACGCTACAAAAAAATTGCGTATAGGTGAATCCTTGTCACAAGTTGGGTACTTTATCAGCACAAAAAATTTATATGCAACAGAATTGAACAAGGCTAAGTCTTATGATGAATATCATTCTATTAAAAGTATTAATAATATTGTATTTTAGCCTCGTACATGAAAATAATTAGCCACGTATTTTTATTGCTAATCATCTGCTGCTTTTTTGAGGCAAAGGCGCAAGCACCTGTGGCTTGTTTTGGTGCAGCATCAGGTCAATCATTTCCTGTAACACAGTGTGGCCCTTTCTTTTTACCACTTACTAATTGTTCAACAGGCGCTTACGATTCGGTAGTATGGAAAATGCAAATCAGTTCGTCGTTTGGTTGTAATGGTCCTTGGGGCTTAACCTTTTTAACTACCAAAGTAGGCGCATTGGCACATACCAATACAGGCTATTCGCTTACGGTAGCAGGGTCGTACAAAGTGTGTTTGTATATATTCAATCGTCAAACTGGTGCCCGAGATTCAACTTGTAGCTGTGTGGCTATTTCGTATCCATTTCCTATTTTAAATTTTGCTGCCAGCGATACATTAAATTGTGGTAACCTTACTACCATATTTACACCTAATATTGTATCGGGCACAACGCCGTATGGGCCTATCAATTGGTTTTTTGGCGATAATACTACAGCTACTACACCAGGTGCTACGCCTATTACCCATACTTATGCTTGCAAAACTACATCGCCGCCATGTTATACTATTACAATGTCTGCTACCGATGCACATGGCTGCTCGAAAGTAATTACAAAGCCTTGTTATATTAATGTGCCTTGTGCACCGCATCCTACAGCATTGGTAACAGGTGGCAGCTTATGTACGCTGCCAGCCATTGTAAATTTTAGTGTATCGGCTACACCATTAATAGGCACAGGTATTTATAAAATATGGTTTCCGCCATTAAATGCACCACCAGCCACACCCTTGATTGGGCCTACATCGCAATCTACTTTTTCGCATACTTATAATAATTATGGTTGCTATAATTTAATTGTAGAAGTTACCGATTCATTAAGTGGTTGTAAGGGAAAAGATACATTGGTAAATGCAGTTTGTTTGCAAACTATTGTGGTAGATAGTTTAGTGTCACATACACCAAAAATATGTTGCGGACAGGCATTTCATCTTAAATTATTTGCGCATTATAATCCTAATCTTAATCAATCTTGTAGTATTAGTGGTTCGTTGGTGGCTACACCTGTGGGTGGTGGTGCATCTATTCAATTACAAGGTATTACAGCTAATTCAAATCAATATATTGCTATACCATGTGGTACTATTACCACACCTACTACTTACAATATTTGTTTTGTTGGCGGTGTAGTAGGCAATAGCTGTAATAGTTGTACAACTGCTTTTACGGGCTGTGTGCAAGTAACAGTATATCCTACACCTACTGCCGATATTATGCAATCTGTTACCGATACTGTGCATTGTTCAACCTTACATAATTTCTGTTTTCAAGCTAATCAAGCGCCTACCAATACAGGCTGTTTATATTCATGGTATGTAAATAATTTTTTAGGTTCGCCTATAGCTACTACTACATCTGCTTGTACATCATTTGCTAATTTTGGCAGACAAACAGTTTATTTAAAAGTGTGTCAGAGTGCTGCTAACGGAGGCTGTTGTAGTAATGATGTGGTTACTATGTCGCAATGGAAACAATTTGGTGATTTTAGTGTATCGCAACCACCACAAAGCTGTGGCAGCAGTTGTGCTACCATAAATATTATTGGCTTGGCTACCGATACTTTATATCCTCAACCCGATTCGGCATATATTTATTTATTTGGCGATGGCACAGCACCTTTTCATACTAATCTTACTACCGTTACACATTGTTATACAAGCGCCATTGATACTTGTTTTAAAGTAAAAGTAATTCATATTACACATAGCATGGGCGGTGCTTTTTGTGCTGATACGATGACAAATACAGGTTATGTAAGTATTGGGCATCATGTAGTACCTAATGCAAATTATTTTCCTTTAGAACAATGTTTAATAAAAAAAGATGCTTGTTTTACGGTTGTGCCTACGCAACATATTAATAGTAAAACAAATGGTAGCTGTACTATTAATTGCCATTGGTTTTTTTCGCAAAGTGGCACACTACAGCCATCGGCCGAAATATTTAGTTGCGATACTTCTATTGTTTGCATTAGCGATATTGGTCAGTTTGATGCCCATTATCAAATTAATAATAATGGTTGTATTGATACCGGTTTTTATGTTCATAATGCCGTTACGGTAAAAGGTATTATTGGCTCAATAGGCGTAAACTATTCGTGTAATTATACCAATGGTTATTGTGTGCAAATAGTGCCTACTTATAAAATGTTTCCTGTTCAATCTGCACCCACTCATATTAAAGTAATTATCAACCAATCGCCATGCGGATCACCACAGGTATATAATTTTAATGTAACTACGGGCAATCAACCCAGCCCAATTAATTTTTGTTTTTGCAATACGGGTACTTATAAAGTAACTATGATTTCGAGCAATGATTCATTGCATTGTCCGCCTGATACTGTTATTCAATATGTTTCGCCTATTGCTTACAAAGCCGTGTTAGAACTTAATCCTACTAACACTATTCATAAACAATGCAATACAAAAACTTGGTGTTTTTCGTCGGCACATTCAAAACCCGGCAGACCCTATAATTATGATATAGTATGGGATTATGGCGATGGCATAAAAGATACCATGCTAAGAGGTTCGGCCGATACTTCGTTGGTTCGCCCATGCCATACGTATGCTAACTGTGGGGTATATATTATTAAACTAAAAATTATAGGTAGCTGTGTTGATTCGGCTATGGATACCATAACCATCAGAGAAATAAAACCTAATATTTCTATCACACCATTATCGGCTAATTGTGCCTTGTGTTTAATATTTCACAACAATACTATTTATTGTGGCGATAGCCCCGATTCTACTTATTTGTATTTAGGCAATAGCACATCTAAAACTTATAAAGGCAATTGGACATTAGATACCATATGCTACAACGTACCACCCAATAGCAATGCATTTTACAAATTATTTAGTAAAGGCAAATGCTATGCTGATGGATATATTAGCACACCCAATGTTATTGGTTTACATGCTTGTGCAGCTCCATTGCCCGATACGGTGGTATGCCAAGGCAAAACCATTACATTTAATAATTGTTCGGGTGGTTTTATAACCAATGCTTGTTGGAAAATTGATAATGGAGCTTGTAATCAAAGCACCACTTGTGCATCTAATACACTTGGCAATTTTAATTATACATTTAGCAATCTGGGTTATTATTATTTGAATTTACAAGTAAGTAATTTTTATGGTTGTGTTGATGATACTTGTATTCGCATTCATGTAGCAAATCCTCATGCCAATTTCTTTGGTCGTGATACACTTTCATGCCCCGGTATTTTCGATTCTTTAGTTAATTTATCTTCGGGTGCTTATGATAAAATAACTGTAACCATGTCATCGGCACCATTACATTTTTTTACATCATTTGTATATTCCATCAACGACCCTGGCGGATTGCCCAAAAAAGTTGGAATACCTATCGGTTATCCTGGTGATTATGTAATTTGTTGGAAAATAAGCAGCATTACAGGTTGTACCGATTCTATTTGTAAAACCTTGCATGTACAAGGCCCATTGGGGCATTTAGCCTGTAGCAATGTGTATGGTTGCTTAGGCGATACTATTTGCTGTACATTAAATACCAATTCAGTATTAAGTCCTATCATTCAATATCCCGATGGCACATTCGATTTATTGAACCATAATTCTTCGGGCATATATAATTTTTGCCATGCTTATAATGTGTTGGGGCATAAATTAGTACAAGCTACTATTGATGATGGAATAGGGTGCAGCTATCCGCTAAGCGATACCGTACATATTGATGGCGCAATAGCCGATTTTACTTGGACACCGCATATTACAGATTTTTGCAACAAAGCCGATGTGGTAATGAATGATTTATCTATTAAAGGCATTTATGATTTAGATACCACTAAATACAAATGGATAATAAAAAATAGCTCGGGCAATGTGTTTGCCATTTATTCGCATCAAAGCCCACATGTAATTATTACTACACCCGGTAGCTATACCATGATGTTGATTGTAAAAACAATTTTTGGTTGTGTTGATACCATCGAAAAACCATTTGTAAAAGTTCATACCAATCCGCTATCTCAATTTATCAGTTCGCCCGATACTATTTGTATTAATGATTGTGTATCGTTTGCCAATACATCCGTTAATACCGACCCTGTAAAAAATTATACTTGGTTTTTTGATTGGAATAATCCTACACCTATAGCCCACACTTTTAATGCACAATATTGCTATACCATACCGGGCAATTACAATGTAGTTTTGTTAGATAGTTCAATTTATAATTGTATTGATACCAGCTCGAAACATTTGGTAGTAGTGCTTTCGGGTATTAATATTTCATTTACACAAGATAAAGATACCATATGTGGCAATGGCGCTAATGTACATTTTAACAGTACCACTTCGCCTTCGGTAGGCGTTACACAACAATGGTTTTTTGGCGATGGCACATCAACCCCAGCAGGCATTTTTTTACAAGTAAACCATAGTTATATTTTGCCACCTACTAAAGTTGATACTTGTTATAAAGTGTTGTTAATTGTTCGAACCATTTCGGGTTGTGCCGATTCATTAGCCAAGCAAGTTTGCTTAGCTGCTGTGCCGCAGCCTGCTTTAATCAATCATCTTAATAAAGGTTGTTCGCCGTTGCTTACTTCGTTTTCAAATAATGTAGTAAACAATATTCCTATCACCAATTATACTATCGATTTTGGCGATGGCACACCCGATTACAACAGCACATTACCACCTAATAATTTTATCAAAAAATATACTAATACCAGCCATACCAATGTGGCTACTTTTATTGCTAATTACACTATCACATCTAATTTTAATTGTTCGGCATCTATCAACGATTCCTTTAAAGTATATCCATTGCCTGTAGCTTGTGTGGGTAATAACGATACCGTATGCCCAGGCGTAAATGCTTTGGTAGGTTGTCCGCCATTGCCGGGCTATCATTATCATTGGTTTCATCCTTTACCACCTAATACATTTAAACCAGGCCCGTTTGTAGCACAGCCCACTATTAATATTTATCAGCAAGATAGTTTTGCATTGGCTGTATCAAATCAATACGGCTGTTTGGATACCAATAACATTATAGTTCATGTGCGCCCATTAATAGTGCCCGATGCTGGGCATGATACCACCGTATGTTATGGCGATACTATTCATTTGTATGCACATGGCGGCGATGCATATATCTGGAAAAATATGACTACCAACGAAATCATATCTACCCATGCTGATGTGTATGTAGCAGCCAACGATTCAACTAATTACAGATTATTGATTTTAGGAAAATGCAATAATGATAGCACCACCATTATTCATATCAATATTTTTAAACCTAAGCCATACATCATTATCGACCCCGATAATGCAAAGATTTTTGCTGGGCAACATTATACCATTAAGCCCAATACCAATGGCGCTTTATTGCATTGGTGGCCCAATTATTTTATCAATTGCGATACTTGTCATGTGGTTGATGTATCGCCCGATATAAATACTACCTACCATGTAATTACTGAAGATTTGCATGGCTGCACCGATTCAACTATATTTAAAATAAAAGTATTATGCGATAAAGAAAACTCATTGTTTATTCCAAACGCATTTGAACCAAAAGTAAATGCTAAATACGAAAACCGATTTTTTTATGTACAAGGCAAGGGCATTAAAGAATTAGAATTTATTAGAATTTATAATCGTTGGGGTAGCGAAGTATATAGCCGTGAACATATACCCATCAACAAACCCGAAGTAGGCTGGGATGGCTACTTTAATGGCAAACCATGCACCTGCGATATATACATGTATCAAATGCAAGTAATATGCGCCGATGGAACTATTTTTCCTATTTCGGGCAATATGACTTTAATTAGATAATTGATTATTGTTTCACAAACTTCCCATTCATCACATTCCCTTTTACATCAGTGGCTTTTATAAAATAAATGCCACTTGGCAATTCATTTACTTTGATATTGGTTATTGATGATTGGATATTGGATATTGTTTTAGATGCTTCGTTCCTCAGCATTACTCTACCCTTTCGCCGTGGTTAGTGTCCTCACTCACCACTGTATTATTTTATTGTATTCACTCACCAAATATACTTTATTGAAAACGAAAAATGCTTATAAAATTACTTTTAAAAACTACTTTTAATGAAACAATTTAGAGATGAGTGAGGACACTCATCTTGGCGGAAATACTTCCCAAAACTACTCTACCACAAATGCTGTTTGGTAAAAATTATTTACTGCAGCAATGGGTTTTAATTTTATATAACAAGTTTGTGTAAATTCATCAAAGGCTTTAAACTCGTGGGTTGGTACCGAAAATTCATCAAAGAAAATTAAATCGCCTTTTTGTAAATAAGGATACAACTGCATCAACACAAATAAAGTAGCGGTGTATAAATCAGCATCTAAATGAATAATTTTAGGCTGTTGTAATTCGGCTTTATGTTGCTCAATAAACGATGGTAAAGTATCTTGAAATAGCCCTTTTAAAAACATAGCTCGTTTATCATCAATATTGGGTACACCATGCGCCAAATCGCCTTTTACATAAAAGCTTCCCCAGTTTTCGGGCAAGCCTTCAAAAGTATCAAAGCCATAAAATTTCGAATTTTGATGAGTGTTATGATTCAACCACCATTTAAATGATAAAGCCGAGGCTACACCAAATTCTAAATACATTAATTCCGTATTGTTTTTTTGATGCGCTAACGATACCGTTTCGTACAAGGTATAACGCTTGCTATAATCACGTTTCGAAACATAAAAATCATTTAGCAACAATCCGCTTTTATGTTGGTTTACAAATGTGGTTAAACGATTAAAATAATACAACGTATGAAACAAATTGCTAAAAGGCTTGAATATGCTAAGCAATTGAGTGTACAACAAAAATTCTTTAAGCTTGATAACGTATTTTATCATTTCGGTTTTTATTTATTACAACTTTTTTTTAAAATTAAATTTTTTCAATCAACACTACAGCATAAGCGCATACACCTTCTTCTCTGCCCACAAAGCCAAGCTTTTCGGATGTGGTTGCTTTAATTGATACATTCTCTATTTCGGTTTGTAAAATTTCAGCAATGCAGGTTTGCATTTTAGAAATGTGTGGTGCAATTTTTGGTCGTTCTAAAGTAAGCGAACAATCAATATTGCCAATTCTAAAATTCATTTTTGTCATCAATTCAAAAACACTTTTTAATAATATTTTGCTATCAATATTTTTAAATTGTTTATCCGTATCAGGAAAATGTTTACCAATATCGCCCACATTTAATGCGCCTAAAATGGCATCGCAAATGGCATGAAGAATTACATCTGCATCGCTATGCCCTAATGCACCTTTTGTATGTTCTAATTTTACGCCACCCAGCCAAAGCTCTCTTCCTTCCTGCAATTGATGCACATCGTATCCAAATCCTATTTTAATTTTCATCTAATTAATTTTTATTTTTTTGAATTATTTTCTTTTGCCAACGATAATAAAATTGAACCACCCAACACAATAATAATAATGGCTAATGATAAACCTGTTGAAATATGAACATGAAACCAATTTAAATCGCTGAATAATTCTAACATCATTTTTATACCAATAAAAATCAGAATAAATGATATGCCTTGTTGTAAATAATCAAATCGTTTTACAATATTACTTAATAAAAAAAACATGGATCGTAAACCCATCACCGCAAAAATATTGCTCGAAAAAATTACTAATTTATCTTGTGTAATACTGAATACAGCTGGTATGCTATCAATAGCAAACAATACATCAGTTGTAGCAATCATGCATATTACAAAAAATAATGGCGTATAAAATCGTTTACCATTTTCGTATATCCACATGCTGGTTTCATTTACATTATCGCTAAATGGTAAATATTTTTTCATGAATTTATACATGAAATTTTGTTCGGGTTTAAAACTTTCTTCGGCTTCGTCATCATCGCCATTTCCAAGAAAAATTTTCACACCAGTGTAAATTAATATAGCACCAAAAATGTAAAGTATCCAATGAAAGTTGGCAACCAATGTACTTCCTAACGATATAAAAATAATGCGAAAAATAATAGCGCCTATAATACCCCAAAACAACACCCGTTGATGCGATGCTTCGGGCATTCGAAAAAATTTAAGTAATAAAATAAATACAAAAATATTATCGGCTGATAACGACCACTCCATTAAATAACCACTAAAAAATTGTGAGCCAGTTTCATGTCCTTTTACCAACCATAATGCAGCACCAAACATACATGCAATGGCAAACCAAAAACTGGTTTGAATTAAAGTGTTTTTAAAAGTTGGTATGTGTTCTTTTTTTTGAAATAATCCTAAATCGAAAATAATTACAACAAGCATTACAATGCCAAAGGCTATGTATAAATTGGTTTGGTTAAATAATGATGATGACATGAATTAGAATTGGCTCACAAGTTATTAAACAAATCATTCAATTTTTCTTTCTTCAAAATCTTTTGTCCTTGTTCGCCAGTGGCAATAATTCTATTGCCCACTTTTGCGATAAATTTGCAAACCACATTATTTTTTTCTTGCAAAATTATTTCGGCTTCAAAATCAACTATCGAATTTACTAAAGCTGGCGATTGGTGTTGTACTTTAATAAAAGTGCCTATGCCTTCTTCGTCGGCTTCTTTCATGTCTAATACAAATAATCTGCAACACCATTCAGCATCTCGTGCCAATGCAAAAGTGCTATATACTGGATGTATATTGCCCGATGCAAATGTGGCAGCATCAGTTGCTTGAACTATATGCTGGTAGTATTTTTTGTCGCCAATTTTAAAATTATTAATCATAGTATTTTTATATTTAGTTGAGATACTGAACAAAAAATTGGCTCAATAAAATGTAATTAAATACTTTGTTTTATTTTCCTGTAAATGCTGGTTTACGCTTTTCTACAAATGCATTCATGCCTTCTTTTTGGTCATCACTGGCAAACAATAAATAGAAATTTTTTCGTTCAAAAACTAAGCCTTCATCTAATGTTGAGTTAAATGCATTCAACACACTTTCTTTAGCCAATCGTACAGCTATAGGCGATTGAGCCGCTACTTCTTTAGCCAAATTAATGGCTTCGCTTAAGTATAATTCAACAGGCACAACTTTATTTATCAAACCATTTTTTAATGCTTCATCAGCCGATATAAATTTGCCCGTAAGTACCATTTCCATTGCCAATGCTTTTCCAACAGCTTTTGTTAAGCGCTGTGTTCCGCCAGCACCAGGCATTACACCAATTTTAATTTCGGGTTGCCCAAATTTTGCAGTTTCGCTTGCCACTATCATATCACAAGTCATTACCAATTCGCAACCACCGCCCAAAGCAAAACCACTTACAGCTGCAATGATGGGTTTCTTTGTTTTTTTAATGCCATCCCATGTGCTAAATTGGTCAATATTCAACATGTCAATTGCCGTTTTACCAGCCATTTGTTTTATATCGGCACCAGCCGCAAATGCTTTTTCGTTGCCAGTAATAATAATGCATCGTACCTCATCATCATTATCTAAAATTTTCAACGCATCTCTTAATTCGCCCATCAGTTGCAGGTTTAGGGCATTTAGTTCTTTTGGTCTATTTAATTGTATTAAAGCAATATGTTTTTCTACTTGCGGATTTACTAAAATAAATTCAAAATTCATGATCATATATTTTTATTGGGTAACTATTTTTTTGCTAATGTAGTTGCTAAAATTTTATTTTTTCAACAACATTTTTCTTAACAATAATAAGGCATTATTTTCTGCATTTCGCATATCAGTTTGTTGTGTTTTGGTTTTATCTTTTAAACCACAAAGATGCAATACGCCATGTGCCATTACACGATGTAGCTCTTCATTAAATGTAGTAGAAAGCTGAACAGCATTTTCTTTTACTCTATCAATACTAATATAAATTTCGCTTTCAATTTTTTGTTTTGTAGAATAATCAAAAGTAATAATATCGGTATAAAAATCGTGTTGTAAAAATTGTTGATTGATTTGTAAAACATATTCATCATTCGAAAAAATATAAGCAATTTCAAAACTTGTATAACCATATTGACGCATTATTTTTTCTAACCACTGTTTTACAATAGTTCTGTTTTTAAATGTAAAAGCAGGCGCTTGGTGGTTTGTGAAACTTATTTTTTTCATCTTGCAAATATAGAATAGGAAAAATAAAATCATATCAGCGTCTATCTTTTAAATCTGTATCATCTGTGTTCTAATGCAAAATTTCAATTCACAAATTATTATGTATAATTACATTGCTTATTAATCCACTTGGGTTGTAAATTGCGTAAACATTTTTTAAAATATTGTAATGAAAAAATTATCGTTCGTTTTGTTGGTGGCATTAATACCTTGTGTGGTTGCATTCAGTTTTGAAGCACAAACAAATCCACAAAAACAAAAAGCAATTATACAAGCTGTAACCGAGAGTGTGAAAGACCAACACTTTCAGCCCAAAGAAATTAATGATGATTTTTCGGCCGATGTTTTCACTCTTTTTTTACAAAGAATGGATTACAATAAAAAGTTTTTTTTACAATCAGATATTGATGATTTGAAAAAATATAAATCGAAAATTGATGATGAAATAAATAATCCATCAACCGAATTTTATGAAGCCACCATTAAAGTATTTAAACAACGGGCTGCGGATGCCGAAGGTTTTTATAAATCATTTTTAGATAAACCATTTGATTTAACTACTAACGAAGACATTATATTGGATGGCAAAAAATTAGTGTATGCAAAAAATATGGATGAGCTGAAAGAGGCTTGGCGTAAGAGTTTGAAGTATCAAGTAATGGCAAGAGTATTTGAATTAAAAGAAACACAAGACAAACAAATTGAGAAGAAAGACACCACTTTGAAAAAGGTAAAATCATTTGCCGAATTAGAAGAAGATGCCAGAAAAAAAATATTAAAAGGTAACGAAGATTTTTTTGCACGATTAAACAAAACCGAAGCCGATGATTATTTTACTTTATATGTAAATACAATTACTGGTGTATTAGATCCACACACCGATTTTTTTCCACCAAAGGATAAAGAAAATTTTGATATACGAATGAGTGGAAGACTTGAAGGCATTGGTGCTACACTACAAGAAAAAGATGGCTTTATAAAAATTACAAGCCTTGTGGTGGGTGGCCCAGCATGGAAAAATGGAAAAATAAAAGCCGAAGATTTAATTATGAAAGCGGCTGAAAAGGATGATAAAGATTGGTTTGCATTAGAAGATGTAAGAGTGGATGATGCTGTAAAACACATCAGAGGTAAGAAGGGAACTATTGTAAGATTATTTGTAAAACATGCAGATGGAAATACGGAAGAGGTTGAAATAACCCGTGATGTAGTAGTGATGGATGAAACATTTGCAAAAAGTTCAATCATCAATTATAAAGGCAAACGAATTGGGTTGATAAACCTACCCGAATTTTATGCAGATTTTAATAATCCTACTACTGGTAGAAGATGCGGAAAAGATATGCGCATTGAAGTTGAGAAATTGAAAAAAGATAAAGTAGATGGAATAATGATTGACCTTAGAAACAATACTGGTGGCTCGTTAAATGATGTGGTGGATATAGCAGGATTGTTTATAAAAGGTGGTCCAATTGTGCAAGTAAAAAGTCGTGAAGGAATGCCGTATGTATATCCAGATAGAGATAATGATGTGGTGTATGATGGTCCATTGGCTATTATGGTAAATGAATTTAGTGCCAGTGCTTCCGAAATTTTAGCAGCAGCAATTCAAGATTATCATCGTGGAATTATTGTTGGAAGTCCTACAACCTTTGGTAAAGGCAGTGTTCAACGGTTTTATGATTTGGATATGTATAACATGACAGCACCTGCCGAGATTCGTCCGTTAGGGACAATTAAATTAACCAATCAAAAATTCTTTAGAATAAATGGTGGCGCTACGCAATTAAAAGGTGTGGCAAGCGATATTATATTGCCCGATAATTTAGAATATATTGAATACGGCGAAAAGAAAGAAGATCACCCGATGAAATGGTCGCAAATTCAACCAGCTATTTACACACCAATATCGGGTTGTTTTAATTTAGATGAATTGAAAAAAAGCAGTAAACAGCGTTTACAAAACAACGAATATTTTACTGCTATTGATAAAAATGCACAGCGCTTAAAAAAGCAACAAGATGACAATAAATCAACTTTAAATTTTGCAAAATTTGTACAAGAACAAAATGAAAATAGAGAGCGTTCGAAAAAATTAGAAGAGCTTACTAAAACAGAATACGATATGAATTTTGAATGGACAGCCGACGACAAAGCCTTAATAGAAGCGGATTCGAATAAAACCAATAAAATGAAAAATTGGTTTAAGGCATTAAAAAAAGATGCTTACATTTTTGAAACAACAAATATTGTTTATGAAATAACCAACACAGCAGCTACTAAAAAAGATTAATTTATTTTATAAAATGGGCAACGTAAAAGTTGCCTTTTTTATTTGTGATAATGGTTGCTAAGTAATTGATAAATATTTACTCATCTTTGTAGCACATGGAAATTATAGGATATTTATTGGCTGGATTAGTAGGCATTACATTAGGCTTAATTGGCGGCGGTGGCTCTATTCTTACAGTACCAATATTGGTATATATATTTGCTTTAGTACCAGCTCATGCCACAGCTTATTCATTATTTATTGTTGGTAGTACTTCTTTAGTTGGTGCAATTAATAATTATCGAAAAAATAATGTAAGCATCTCAACCGCCTTATTCTTTGGGCTAACATCTATATCTGTTGTATTCGTTACCCGAAAATTTATAATTCCTACAATACCACAGCAGCTATTTAATTTATTTGGTTGGCAAATTTCTCAAGCATTATTAATCATGATTTTGTTTGCTGTGTTAATGTTGTTTGCTTCGGTATCCATGATAAAAAATAGAACCATCGAAATTGTTTCAACTGATAAAAACGAAAGCAATAAATTCAAGCTTTTGCAATATGGTGTATTGATAGGATTGGTTACAGGATTTTTAG
>JBEEMV010000043.1:0-18985 GCA_041192505.1 Bacteroidota bacterium | reverse complement strand
TTATAACGAATGACAATGCTGATGACGAACCAATTTTTTACTTCTTGTAAACTGAAGTATAACAAACACATTACACAATGGGTAAACGCTTAGTAATATTGGGTGCAGGCGAAAGTGGAGTTGGTGCTGCTATACTTGCTAAACAGCAGGGGTACGATGTGTTTGTAAGCGATGGCGGAGCAATAAAAGAAAATTATAGAATAGAATTATCTGTAAATAAAATCGCTTTTGAAGAAGCAACGCATAGCGAAGAAAAAATTTTGAATGCAGATGAAGTAATGAAAAGCCCTGGTATTCCTGAAAAAATAGAGCTGATAAAAAAAATCAGAGCGAAAGGAATTCATGTGATTAGTGAAATTGAATTTGCTGCTCGATATAGCGGAAGTGCAAAATTGATAGGCATTACAGGCAGCAATGGCAAATCAACCACTACTACTTTGATTCATCATATTTTGGTGAAAGCAGGATACAAAGCGGCGTTGGTGGGCAATATCGGAAACAGTTTTGCATTAGAAGTTGCTAACGGAGGTTGGGATTATTATGTGATTGAAATCAGCAATTTTCAATTGGATGATATTCATGAATTTCGCCCAGATATAGCCTTATTGTTGAATTTGTCAGAAGATCATTTGGATAGATATGATTATCAATATCAAAAATACATTGATTCAAAATTTAGAATTACAATGAATCAAACAGAAAAAGATATTTTTATTTATTGCGCCGATGATGAAGTGTTGTGTAAAAATTTAGAACAAAAAAAAACAAAAGCGAAAACCATTCCTTATTCAATAACAAAAGAATTGAATGAAGGAGCATATATAAAAGATAACCATTTAACCATAACCATAAACCAAAAACAATCATTCTCTATGTCTATTTATGAATTAGCCTTACAAGGCAAGCACAATCAACAAAACTCTTTGGCAGCAGGCGTTGCAGCTAATGTGGTAGATGTTAGAAACGAAGTAGTTCGTGAATCATTAAGCGATTTTAATGCATTAGAACATCGTATGGAATTTGTTGCCACTGTTCGTGGAATTGATTTTGTAAACGATTCAAAAGCAACTAATATTAATTCAACTTGGTTTGCATTAGAAAGTGCAACTAAGCCTGTAATCTGGGTTGCTGGCGGATTAGACAAAGGAAATGATTACACAGTTTTGCTTTCGTTAGTGAAAGAAAAAGTGAAAGCAATTGTTTGTTTAGGAAAAGACAACAGAAAAATTCACGAAGCTTTTGCTCGTCACGTAGATATGATTGCTAATACACAAACAGCTGAGGAAGCGGTGTTGATGGCTTATCAATTGGGTGGACAGGGCGATATGTGTTTACTTTCTCCAGCATGTGCTTCATTCGATTTGTTTGAAAATTATATGGATAGAGGTACGCAATTTAAGGCGGCTGTTAAATCGTTATAATTTTTGGTTAGGGTTAACTTCAATAATTTTTAAAACACATAGACACATAGTTTTAGAAAATGGAAAAAAATATTACTAAAAAATATTTGGATGGTTTAACTTTTGAAGTAATTGGAGCAGCTATTGAAGTACATAAATATTTAGGGACTGGGCTTTTGGAAAGTGTTTATCATGAGTGTATGAAAGAAGAGTTGATACATAGAAAAATAAATTTTTTCACAGAGTTCAAAGTTCCATTGAAATATAGAAATAAAATTTTGGATGTTGATTTTAGATGTGATTTGTTTGTAGAAAATTGTTTGGTGGTTGAATTGAAAGCAGTTTCAGAAATAATTCCCATTTTTCACTCTCAATTGTTAACCTATATGAATCTATTGAATGCACCAAAAGGAATATTAATCAATTTTAACTGCTCACATATTTTTAAATATGGACAGCAAACTTTTGTAAATGAAATTTTCAAAAAATTGCCAGCATAATAATTTCTATGTGCCTATGTGTTTTAAAAATAAAATTAAATTTTGATTTCAAAAGAAGACATAGAATATGTTAATCCATCAGCTTTGGTTTCAAAAACCAAAGGTGATAGAAGTATATGGTTAATTGTTATTTTGCTAGCATTGTTCAGCTGTTTAACAGTTTACAGTTCTACAAGTGCATTAGCATTTAAGTATTCAAAATCGCCCGAAGCATTTTTAAGAAATCAAATTGGTTTTGTGGCTTTAGGTTTAGGTGTGATGTATTTTTCGCATCTTATACATTATAAATATTATTCACGAATAGCGGTATTGTTAATGATTGTAACCATACCGCTATTGTTGTTTACACTGCTTTTTGGTTCGCATGTAAACGATGCATCACGATGGATTAAAATTCCATTCATAGGTTTAACCTTTCAAACCAGTGATTTAGCAAAGCTTTCCATCATTATGTACACAGCAAGGATGCTTTCTAAAAAACAAGAAATTATTAAAGATTTCAAACAATCATTTGTGCCAATTCTTTGGCCAATTGTGGTTGTGTTTTTATTGATATTGCCTGCCAACCTTTCCACTGCAAGTATCTTACTACTTACTTGTATGGTACTATTATTTATGGGCAGAATAAATTTGAAACATTTATTTTTAACGGGATTGGTGGGATTAGTTTTGGTAATTGGATTTGTAGGTGTGGCAACTTTAGTAGGTTATGAAGGACGTATAAAAACGTGGGAAAGCCGCATCAAATCATTTAGTTCGGATAAAACAGAAGAAGTTCCATTTCAAACACAACAAGCAAATATTGCTATTGCCAAAGGTGGTATAACTGGCGTTGGACCTGGTAATAGCACACAACGAAATTTTTTACCTCACTCTGATAGTGATTTTATTTTTGCCATAATTATTGAAGAATATGGGTTGATTGTTTCCATTATTTTAATGATACTGTATTTGGTATTTTTATTTCGATGTATAAAAATATTCATTCGATGTCCTGGTGCTTTTGGTGCTTTTCTGGCTGTAGGATTGGGCTTTGCTTTGGTCATACAAGCATTGATGCATATGTCTGTTAATGTACATCTAACGCCAGTTACAGGCGTTACACTTCCATTTATTAGCATGGGCGGCACATCACTTTTATTTACAAGTTTAGCAACAGGAATTATCTTAAGTGTAAGCAAACACGTAGAAGAAGAACAACAATTATTGCAAGAAGCTGAATTGAAAAAAGCAGAAAACTCAACTGCTGAAATAGAAGATATTGAAGAATCAGAAGCACCATTTTAATATGCCTAAAAAATTTATCATCAGTGGCGGTGGCACAGGCGGACATATTTTTCCTGCTGTTGCCATAGCTAACGCTTTGAAAAAAAATATTGCAGATTGTGAAATTTTATTTGTTGGTGCCGAGGGTAGAATGGAAATGCAAAAAGTGCCCGAAGCAGGCTACAACATTAAGGGTTTGCCCATTGCAGGTTTACAGCGTTCATTAGATTTTAAAAATTTATTGCTGCCTTTTAAAGTTTTGAAAAGTGTTTGGTTGGCAATGAAAATTATTGCAGAATTTAAACCCGATGTTGCCATTGGAGTTGGCGGTTATGCCAGTGCACCATTGTTGTTTGCAGCAAAATTAAAAGGCATTCCGTTTATCATTCAAGAACAAAATTCTTATGCAGGCATTACCAATAAAATTTTAGGAAAGTGGGCTTCAAAAATTTGTGTGGCTTATGATGGTATGGAAAATTTCTTTCCAGCAGCAAAAATTGTATTCACTGGAAACCCAGTAAGAGTAGCTATTTCGGGCAGTAAAATTTCAAAAAAAGAAGCGTTGCAATTTTTTGAATTGGATGAAAATAAAAAAACGGTTTTGGTGATTGGTGGAAGTTTGGGTGCCAGAACAATCAATCAAAGTATGGATGCAGGCATTGAAAAAATCAATGCTGAAAATATCCAATTGATTTGGCAAACAGGCAAAGGTTATTTTGAAACTGCAAAGCAAAAAGCAAACAACTCTATCAAAGTTTTTGACTTTATCAAACAAATGGACATGGCTTATGCTGCCGCCGATGTCATCATTTCACGAGCAGGTGCATTGAGTGTAAGTGAATTGTGTATTGTTGCAAAGCCTTGTGTGTTGGTACCTTCGCCCAATGTAGCCGAAGACCATCAAACAAAAAATGCGTTATCATTGGTAAATAAAAATGCGGCGTTGATGATAAAAGATGCCGAAGCAAATGATAAATTAGTGGATGCAGTTTTGCAATTAATGAAAGATGAATCACAACAAAAAAATCTTTCTGCGGCAATAAAAAATTTAGCGATTGTGGATGCGGATGAAAGGATTGTTGAGGAAATAAAAAAGTTGATTAATAACAAAAATTAAAACTCCATTAATCATGCGTTCCATTTTTTTTATCTTAATCACTTTATTTTTCATTGCCTGCACCGCCAACAGCCAAAATAATAAGCACACTAAGCCCACTGGTTACAAAACACCGCCACCTCACAAACCCTATCCTTTAAATACCCCAACTTTAAATTTTGAGCCAACTAAAGATAGTACTGTTATTGGGGTTTGGTATGAACCTGAAAGAAAAGGACGTGTGGTTGTAATTGACGCTAAGTTTTTCTTCTCTAAAAACTATAAATACTATGTGCAAAATATTTCCCTTTATGAAACTGATTCTATAGTTATTGAAATTACGATAGAATGTAAGAAGGTTAAAATTAGGTCTAATTATTATTTAGAAGCAGAAGGGGGATTAATGTTTGGAATTGCAATAGATTCAAACTTAATTCAGTTAAGTTTAGATACAACCTCTATAACAGGATACTATACCAAAACAGCTTCACTATATCAAATAAACGCTAATCGCAGAGCCTATCTCGAAAATTGTCGAAAAAATGATACTAATACAATTGGAAGATGGGTAGAAGATGGCGATGTGATGAGAATTTATACAGAAAACAATAAACTGTACTACCAATTTATTGCACCCGATTCAGTTGAGATAGATGAAGAAATTAATACCACTGAAATGGACAATGGTACAAAAATTTATTTTTTAAAATGCCCACCACTAATTGAAAAAGCATATAAAAATTGTGATGATTTTTATGTGATGTTATACAAAGATGATAGTACAATGTCATTCGTAAGCAAAAATAGCAAGCAAAGACAAAATCATTTTGTCAAAATACCAACATCAAAATACCTTTATAATATTAGTCCAATAGATAGTTTCTTTTACCACCCCAATCAAAACAAATAAATTATGGAAGCCCGCGGACACGAATTTATTGAAAAACAATCAGCCGATTTTTTAAATAGCTTATTTAATCATACTCAATAAAATGGAATTAGGAAACATTGAAAATATTTATTTCATCGGCATCGGCGGCATTGGCATGAGTGCTATTGCACGATACTTCAATCTTCGTGGTGCAAAGGTGAGTGGTTATGATAAAACCGAAACGCCTTTGACACAAGCATTACAAGCCGAAGGCATCGACATTCATTTTGATGAAAATGTAAATGCCATTCCGAAAAATGTGGATGTGGTAGTTTATACGCCAGCCATTCCGAAGGAACATTTAGAGTTGGTTTATTATCAACAAAATAATTTTACGGTGATAAAACGCAGCGATATGTTGCAATTGATTACCGACCAAAGCAAAGTGATTGCGGTGGCTGGCACACACGGCAAAACCACTACCAGCAGCATGGTTGCACATTTGCTCAAACATTCGGGTTTTGATTGCACCGCATTTTTGGGTGGAATAACTGCGAATTATAACTCCAATTTTTTGGTGGGAAAAAATGATTGGGTGGTGGTGGAAGCAGATGAATACGACCGTTCGTTTTTAAAATTATTTCCTCAAATAGCCGTCATCACTGCGGTTGACCCCGACCATTTGGATATTTACAAAGGTGGATTAGCAGATTTTGAAAATACTTTTTTGGATTTTGCAAAACAATTAAAACCAAATGGAAAATTGTTTTTGAAAAAAAATGTACCGATTGAAAATCGTGTAGTGGCAATGTTTTCGAGTGGTGCTGTTTCGGATTTGCAATCCGAAACTTTTGAGCAAGCGGATTTTAAATCCGTCACTAACAAGCAACGGATTACAAATCCGTTGCAACTTTCAACTTACGATTTGCAAAATAATGCAGCCAATATTTTCACCGAAAATATTATTTACAACAATGGCACTTATCATTTTGATGTCAACTTTTGTGGCAAATTATTCAAAGGATTTGAGTTGAATGTGCATGGATTATACAACATCGAAAATGCGTTGGCGGCTATTGCTGTGGCGTTGGAATTAAAAATTGAGGAAGCGGCAATAAAGGCTGCCATAGCCAGTTTCAAAGGTGTGAAGCGAAGATTTGAATACATCGTTAAAAACGAAAAAACAATTTACATTGATGATTATGCACATCATCCAAATGAGATTGCGCCGTTTTTAAATTCGGTTCGAAAAATTTATTCGGATAAAAAAATTACAGTCATTTTTCAACCGCATTTATTTTCACGAACAAAAGATTTTGCTGAAGGATTTTCAAAGAGTTTGAGTTTGTGCGATGAGTTGATTTTGCTGCCCATTTATCCAGCTCGTGAATTACCTATGGAAGGAATAAATTCGGAAATGTTGTTGCAAAATATTTCTATCGAAAATAAAAAAGTAGTACTTAAAGAAAATTTGATGAACGAATTAAAAACCCGTGAGATAGAGGTTTTATGCACCATTGGCGCTGGCGATATTGATCAATTTATTGAGCCGATAAAAAATTATTTACTAAAATTGTAATACTACAATTCACACAGTTGAAGTGTGTAAAATCAACTTTCATTACTACTCTTTTCGCATTACAAATTGCAGTTTTGTAATGCGATTTTTTTTATGAAAATAAACAAGCCACTTATTGCAAAAATATTAATGGGCATTCTTTGGAGTGTACTTACAGTGGGCTTTTTTACGCTATGGGTGTTTGCGGCTGATTATAGAAAACAACTTACTTGCAGCAAAATTGATGTGTTAATTGATGAAGGAGAGAATAAATTTTTTATTGACAAACAAGATGTTTTTGAAATAATAAAACATAATGGATACGATACTTTGTATCAAAAAAAAGTAGATAAAATTAATTGGATGAAGCTGGAACATGAAATAAAAGCAAATCCTTGGATAGCTGATGCACAGCTATTTTCAAATAGAAATGGCGAATTGAAAATTGATGTGATACAACGTTGTCCACTAATGAGGATAATTAACAAAAACGGTGGTGGCTTTTATGTAGACAAAAATGGAGAGCCAATGATGTTGAGTTCTAAATTTACAGCACGTGAAATAATTGTTACAGGAAAAATTGATGTTACAGATTTTAACTACACCAATCCCGATAAAGGCAAACGATTTGATATAGTAAAATTGGTAAAATTTATTGATGCCAACCCATTTTGGAAAGCACAAATTATTCAAATCAATATTAAAGAAAATGATCAATTACAAATGTTTCCGCTGCATGGCAGCCATGTAATTGAATTTGGAACAACAGAAAATTTTGAAGAGAAATTATACAAGCTAAAAGCATTTTATACAGAAGGATTGAACAAGATAGGATGGAGCAAATACAGTGTGATAAATGTGCGGTATAAAAATCAAGTAGTTGCCATCAAAAAAGTAGAAGTAAAAAAAATTAACACCCCTAAATAAATTCAATTAAAATGATAAACGAAAATTCAAACGACATTGTTGTAGGATTAGATATTGGAACTACAAAAATTTGTGCCATAGTGGGTCGTCGAAATGAAAATTCGAAGATTGAAATTTTGGGCATGGGTAAACGCGACTCGGTAGGGGTTGATAAAAATGAAGGCGTTGTAAATGTTGAACAAACATCTAACGCAATAAAAAAAGCTGTAGCCGAAGCCAGCGCACAAGCGCAGGTTGAAATTAAAACGGTGTATGTAGGCATTGCAGGGCAACATATCAAAAGTTCGCAACATACAGGAATTATTACCAGACAGAATACGGATGAAACGATTAAAAACAATGACATTATCAGATTGATTGATGACATGTTTAAATTGCAAGTAGATCCAGGCGAAAAAATTATTAATGTTTTACCACAAGAATTTTCGGTTGATAATTCTCGAGGAATAAAAGATCCAAGAGGAATTATAGGTACAAGATTAGCAGCCAATTTTCATGTAATTACGGCTAAACTTAATGCTGTGAAAGTATTGCAACGCTGTGTAACCGATGCAGGCTTAACCCAAGCTGGTATTACATTAGAACCATTAGCATCATCGGCTTCGGTATTAAGCGAAGAAGAAATGGAAGCAGGCGTAGCCTTAGTGGATATTGGTGGTGGCACAACTGATGTGGCTATTTTTAAAGATGGAATTATTCGCCACACTGGTGTGTTTGGTTATGGTGGTAATATTGTAACCGAAGATATTAAAGAAGGATTAGGAGTGATGACAAAACATGCCGAAGTATTAAAAATTACTTATGGTAATGCTATGTCGCAATCGGTTGAACGTAATATGAATGTATCTATCCGTGGTATGAAATGGAAAGAATCTACTGAAGTATCATTATATAATCTTTCCTTAATTATTCAAGCCAGAATGGAAGATATTATTGGCTCGGTAAAATCGCAATTAATTAATTCGGGTTTTGATCAAAAGAAATTAATAGCTGGTATAGTGCTTACTGGTGGCGGTTCGCAATTAAAAAATTTGAAACAATTATTCGAAATACAATTAGGCATTAATACAAGAATTGGCTACCCATTAGAATATATTGCTAATTCAGATTTATCGGTATTCAAAAATCCTTCATTCTCAACTGGTATTGGGTTGATAAGAAAAGGATATGAAGATGCAGAAAGAAAGCAAAATCAAAATATTTTATATTCGGATATATCAGTAACCGAACCTGTTGCCGAAGTATTATCCGAGCCTATTATTGCCGAACCTGTTACTATAATGGAAGTAGAAGAAAAATCGAAAAAGAAAGGATTAGGCATTTGGGGTTCGTTGGTAAATACTACCCGATTAATTTTTGAAGGCGAAGAAGATAAAAATTTATAATACCCAATATTTAACCATAGATATAATACCATCAACCAAAAAACCAAACCATATAGATTATGTTAGAATTTAACATGCCTAAAAACAAAAGTTCGAAGATTAAAGTAATAGGTGTAGGCGGCGGCGGCACTAATGCTGTAAACCACATGCATCGCTTAGGTATTAAAGATGTAGATTTAATTGTAGCTAATACTGATAGACAATCTTTGGATGCAAGTATGGTATTAAATAAAATACAATTAGGCGAAAAACTAACCGAAGGTTTGGGCGCAGGCACTAATCCGCTTAGAGGAAAAGAAGCAGCCGAAGAAAGTTTAGAATTGATTCAAGAACTATTAAGTTTTAATACCAAAATGGTTTTTATAACTTGTGGTATGGGCGGTGGCACAGGCACAGGTGCTGCACCTGTAATTGCTAAAGCAGCTAAAGATATGAATTTGCTTACGGTAGGTATTGTTACCACACCGTTTGATTACGAAGGTTCGAAAACCAGAAAGCAAGCATTAGATGGTATTGATGAATTAAAAAAACATGTAGATGCTGTTATTGTAATTTCGAACGAAACATTACGTGAAGAATATGGCGATATGGATATTGATAATGCTTATGGCAAAGCCGATGATATTTTAGCTACCGCAGCTAAAAGTATTGCCGATTGTATTACAGCCGTAGGTACACAAAACGTAGATTTTGAAGATGTACGTGTAGCATTAAGCAATAGTGGTGTAGCCATTATTGGTAATGGCAGTGCCGAAGGATCTGAACGTGCACGTAGAGCCGTAGAAGATGCTTTAGAATCAAAATTATTATATGATAAAGATATTAAAGGCGCTAAATTTATTTTGATAAATGTAACTTATGGTAAAAAGAAAATTACATTAGATGAACTAAATGATATTGCATTATTTGTACATGATAAAGCTGGTGCTGATACACAAATTAAGCAGGGTAGGGTGTTTGATGATTCATTAGAAGATAAAATAAGTGTAACTATTATTGCCGCAGGGTTTAGCAATGGCGTAAGTCGTGTAAATGTATCGTTAGAAAATAAATCATCTTCTAGTTTAGATATACAACCCGTATTGGCGCAAAATAATGTGATGATGGAAACCAATCATACCAATGTAATGGATGTAAGCAATCATACATTTCAATTTAAAAATGAAATTGTAAACCAACACGAACCTATCTTTCATGCTAAGCCATTATTGCTCGATTTTTCTGAACCAGAATCGTATATTATAAATACTAATGAAGACGAAAAAGCCGAAGCTATTGATGAACAAAAGCAAGCTGATGATGATATAGCTGCTACTGCTCAACCTATGCAAATGAATGATATTGTATTTGAAATAACCAATGCTGAATACAATGCCGAACCTGTGGTAAATACTACTTCGATAAGCGATGAAGCGATGCTTGAATTAGAAAAAATAAGAAAAGCTAATGAAGAACGTGAATTGCGTAAGCAACAATTAAAAACCATGAGCTATCAATTTAATCCACATAGAACAAGCTTTGAAGAAAAAAAAGTAGAGCTTGAAAAAGTGCCACATTCATCAGATAATATTATGGGCAATTTTATTTTTGGACAAAGTGCCAGTGGCGATTTTGAACTAAAACCCAATCCATTTTTAGACCCACGAGTTGATTAATAAATCTTTTGTATCAATAATTAAAAAGGCGAATCCATTAAAGATTCGCCTTTTTAATTACCATTGCAGTAGTTAAGTTGTATTTAACATTAGACTTCTTCGGAAAATTCCATTCTTCTCTGTTGGTCGAAGACTCCGTATTTATCGGAGAGAAGATAAAGATGAGGTCGTTAATAAGCATTTTTCGAAGAAGTCTATTACCATCAACTAAAAATAAAACATGAACAAAGAAATAGAAAACATAAACAGCGCAATTGAAGCCTATTTTGTAAACCATCCAAATGCTACAATAGTGCCAGCTAAAGAATTAATGCCAGCATTTATTGCAGCAGGTATTTTTAAAAAAGATTTTAAAAACGGCAAGCCAATACGTGATGTATTAAGAGCTTTAAACCGCAATAATCAATTGTCATTAATTCCGTATGTACATATCGAACAAAAAGATGAAAATATATATTGGTATTTTATACCTGCTAATGCACCCAAGCCTACCACTTTATACAAGCAAGAACATATTTCGGCTGAAAAATTAGCTGCCGAAAAATCACGATTGTTAAGCGACGAATCGTATGTAATTGATTTGTGCGATACTGCTTTGCAACAAAAATCCGAACGGCAAAAACGATTTCATTTTCTATTAGGCGATTTGCATAAAGATGGCGTATCGCAAACTCGATTGCCTGTGGATGCTTATTACAAGCATTTAAAGTTAGTGATTGAATATAAAGAACCACAACAAACCATACTTAATGATACTATTGAGAAAGAAGAAGTGAAAACAGTAAGCGGTGTAAACCGAGGCGAACAACGCAAAATATATGATGAACGCCGAAGAGTTCAACTGCCTTTAAATGGTATTAAACTTATCGAAATTTCTTATGATGCTTTTACATGTGATAGTGATAATAAAATAGTAAGAAATGCCGAACAAGATTTGCAAACAATTGAAACCATTTTAAAGAATGAAAAGGCAGCCGAAAATAAAATTTTGAATGATGAAAATGAGTAGGATAAAATATGGAATTTGCGACACGTTGATTGAGTAGGCAATGAACTTATAATCAAAAAAAAAATTTAGGTTTGTAAATGAAATATATTGTTCCGAAGTATCTGAACAGGAAATTGCTAATCGCAGCGTTTAAAAGCTTTGCTTCAGTTCTGAAACTTCGGAGGACGACAACGAACAACAGCTTAGTATTTACGGGATTCTTTAAATTACTGAATAACATAATTTTAATTTCAGATTATTCTTTTGAAAATGGAATTTATGTTGTAAAAATAAAAACGAATATTAATGAAAACTGCTATCAAAAACTTACCATTCAGAAATAAAAACTGGTTAAAGAAAACCATGCTTATTGCATGGTTTTCTTTATTACTAAATATAGCCAATGCTCAAACTAATCTTGTTCCCAATCCAAGCTTTGAAAAATACGACACATGTCCTAATTCTTATAATCAATTGCAATATGCATATCCATGGGATACATTAAAAAATGGTGGTGGTGCTGCACCTGATTTAATGGTTGCTTGTAGTTTATTGCCTTCTAATATTGGCGTTCCGAAAAGTGGAGTTAGTTTTCAATACCCAAGAAGTGGTAATGCTTATAGTAATGCAAGTTTTTATTGGAATGCACATTATTTTAACGAGTATATTCAAGTACCCCTTAAAGATAGTTTAATTATAGGTAAAGTTTATTGCATTACTTTTTATTTAAATTTAACTGATCGGTCGAAATATGCAATAGACCAAATAGGAGCATATTTTGATGATGGGAGTATAAGTACATGTTGGTGCTGCCCTGCAATTGTAAACCCACAGGTTAAAAGCCCCATTGGGGTTTATTTGCAAGACACCACAAATTGGATGAAAATACAAGGAAGCTTTACAGCGCAAGGCAACGAATCCTATTTAACTATTGGCAATTTTAGAGCTGATTCAAATACTAATGTTATTGTATCGGGTTCATCATGGTTTAACTATGGCTTAGTAGCCGAATATTTAATAGATGATGTAAGCGTAATGGAAAGCAGCGCCACCATACAAGCCGATAATGATACCACCATACTAAAAGGAGATACAATAACTTTAGGCAAAAGCATTGAAGGCATGCCTATAGATTGGTATGATATACAAGGCAATTTATTGGCTGCCAGTAGCACCATAAACGTACACCCCACAACCACTACCAGCTATGTAGTAAAAATGGATTTATGTGGTAATGTGAGTTATGATACAGTAACAGTAAGTGTTTCAACAGGAGTTGAGCAGTTGGTAAATGATAATGAAAAGTTGGTGGTGTATCCGAACCCTGTTTCACAGTCAATAGTCATTAGTCATCAGTCATTGGTAAATACAATTGAGATAACAGATGTTTTGGGTAGAGTTGTATTTCAACAAATCAAAAACTCATTAACTCAACAAATTCAAATAGATGTATCAAGTTTATCTAACGGCATATACTTCATCAAAGCAATTGATAAAAATGGTAATGTGATGAATGCAAAATTTGTGAAAGAGTAAGTATCATAAACCTAACAGGTTTTCGAAACCTGTCAGGTTTATGTATAATGAAAATTAAGCCACTTTTAGCATAGATAAAGCCAATGCTAATTTGTTTTTTAAATCTTTGCGATGAACAATAAAATCTAAGAATCCTGTTTCTAATAAAAATTCAGAAGTTTGAAATCCTTCGGGCAAATCACGTTTAATAGTTTCTTTAATAACCCTTGGGCCAGCAAAGCCAATTAATGCTTTTGGTTCGGCAATGGTTAAATCGCCAAGCATGGCGTAGCTTGCTGTTACACCGCCTGTTGTAGGGTCGGTACATAATGATATATAAGGTAATTGTGCTTTAGCTAATTGGGTTAATTTGGCTGATGTTTTTGCCATTTGCATTAATGAAAATGCGCTTTCCATCATACGTGCACCACCCGATTTGCTGATAATCATAAATGGTATTTTGTGCTTCACACAATAATCAATACTTTTTGCAATTTTTTCGCCCACTACACTACCCATCGAACCACCAATAAAAGCAAAATCCATACAACAGATTACTAAATCTTGTCCGTTTACTTTACCATGACCACTGCGCATGGCATCTTTTAATTGCGTTTTTTTAATGGTATCAACTAAGCGTTTGTCGTAAGGTTTTAAATCCACAAAATGTAAAAAATCCTTAGCCACCATAGTAGGCATCAATTCGGTAAATTGATTATCATCAAAAATAATATCAAAGTATTCTTTTGAGCCAATGCGGCTGTGGTATTCGCATTTAGGGCAAACATAAAGATTGTCTTTTAAGTCTACCATGGGTATGGCGCTTTTACATTCTGGACATTTAAACCAAACGCCATCTGGCGCTTCTTTCTTTTCACGTGTGCTTGTGGTAATGCCTTGAATTTTTCGTTTAAACCAACTCATATTCTGATTTTTGATTTTGTAAGAAATGCGAAGATAATAATTATGTACAAAATGCAGCTATGCTTTTTGTAATAACAAAGCAGTGTTAGGAATGGCGCATCTTTCAGCCTCGTATTGTTTAAAATCGGGATGAAGTATAATGCTGTTAAAACTTTCCATTTCGGCTGGCATCGAATCTTCTTTTATAATTGATAAATTTATTGTACTAAAAATGTTTTCAAAATCGGTAATCCGCAATCGGTTTTGTGGTTGCAAATTATTATCTAATAATTTCCATTGCTCTTTACTATACTGCAAGTAATTATATTTTGTAATGGATGAATCGATATGCGAAAAATGATCATTCATATCAATTACATGTAAATGATAACCCGATGGATTTGTATGTTGAACATAATTTTGTAAAATATCTTGCAACATAGGCTGGTAAATATGTTCAAGCGTATTTACCGAAAAGCAAATATCAAAATTTTTGTTTTCAAAATTTAATTTTGCTGCATCGCCATTATAAAATGTAATATTCAATTTGCTGAATAAATCATTCAACTTTATCAATGATGGCGCAGAAGATTTCAATAATTCCGATTTTATTTTCATCAACATTTGCCATCTATTTTCATCTATTTCAATTTTATTTTCTTTGAAATAATGATGCTGAATTCTGTTTTCAAAAAATGAAATTAATCGTAAAATATTTTCTTTTCGTACATGAAAATTTAAATCAGCCGTACAAACTTCTTTAGCATTTTCGAGGCTGAAAAGCAATGGCATAATAGGATGCCAGCCTGTGCCTAATTCTAAAAAAGTAGTTTCGTTAAAATTTTTGATAGCAGTATTTTCATTTAATAATTTTTTAAAATGAATATAATGCGATAGTATATCATCAAAAATATAATCGGTTAATATTACACGTTTGGTAATATTTTTTTGAAAAAAATAATTCAATTGTGTTCCGAAAGGCAGATTACCAATGGTTTTTTGAACAACAGCTTTAATATACCAACGCACAATAAATATTTTTTTTAGATGAAATTAATTTTGTTCGCCCAGTTTTTTTAAATCCATATTTTCATGAATCAGTTGCTTACTTCCATGCAAAATAATGTGCAACATTGCTTTTGCCAAAGTGGTAGATTTTATCATTTTGTTGGGTATAATCAACTCGAAGATGGGGAATAATGGAATCAATATTTTTTCGTACAAAGCTGCATTTTCTTTTTTATGCATAGGTCTTATTCCGCCTGGTCGGGCTATGAATAATTGTTTCAAGCCTATTCGCTTTAATTCGTTTTCGGTTTTACCTTTTATTCGGGCAAATAATGTGTTGCTTTTTTCATCGCTATCTGCACCAGCACCACTTAAAAATAAAAATGTAATTGTTGGATTATAAGCCAACATTGCCTTTGCTGCGGCAATGGTAAAATCGTAAGTAATTTTTATGTATTCGGGTTCTTTAACTTGTGTTTGCGAAATGCCCAAACACCAAATACATGCATCGTTGTTTTCAAAAATATGTTGTAATGAACTGTAATCTAAAAAATTAGAATGTAAAACAGTTTTAACCTTTGAATGGTTGATGTTTAAAGGCTTACGAGCAATTAATGTAATTTCGGAAATGGCAGGATTTAGAATAGCCTGACGAACTACTTCGCTACCAGCCATACCATTTGCACCTGTAATTATTATTTTCATGGTATTAAAATTATTGTTGTTCGGTTGATGCAAATGATTTCCAACCTTTGGCTTCAATAGTTACACTATTATTTCCTTTGGTAATTAAGTTTACAATATTTGCATCTTCGGTAATAAATCCAATAATGCTAATGTCATTTTCATCTTTTATTTTTTCATAATCACTTTGTGTAATGGTAAATAAAAGTTCATAATCTTCGCCGCCATTCATAGTAGTTGTAATAGGATCGATATTCATTTTTACAGCCATTTCATAAGTATCAGAATGAATAGGAATTTTTTCTTCAAAGATGGTGGCACCGCAATTACTATTTTTACAAAGGTGATGTATTTCGCTGCTTAATCCGTCTGAAATATCAATCATTGAAGTAGGAATGATTTGATGTTTGTTTAAAATTTCAATAATATCAACACGGGCTTCGGCTCTTAATTCTCGGCCCAATAAATATTTTTGATTTTCTAAATCGGGCGATACGCCTGGGTGCGAAAGGTATACTTGTTTTTCACGTTCTAATAATTGTAAACCCATGTAGGCTGCGCCTAAATCGCCACTACAACAAATTAATTCTTTTGGTTTTGCACCCGAACGGTATGCAATTTTTTCTTTGCTTACGCTACCTATCACGGTAATGCTAATAAACATTCCTTTTAATGAACTTGTGGTATCGCCACCAATTAATTCAACATTATATTTTTCGCAAGCCATTTGTATGCCGCTGTATAATTCTTCAATGGCTTCAACGCTGTATTTGCTGCTGATGGATAACGATACTGTGATGTATTCTGCTTTGCCATTCATGGCACAAATATCACTTACATTTACAGCCACAGCCTTGTATCCTAAATGCGTTAATGGTGTGTACATTAAATCGAAATGAATGCCTTCTGCTAAAATATCTGTACTTATTAAAGTATAATTTTCGGTTCCATTATCTATTACAGCGCAATCATCACCAATGCCTTTAATTACATTTTTGTTTTTTATTTCGAATGTGCTTGTTATTTGATCGATTAAGCCAAATTCGCCAATTTGACTGATGGGTGTAGTTTTTTGTTGCATGCTGCAAAAGTAGGAATAAACAATGAAAAATCTGAAAACAGAAGCTACACTTTGTTTATTGTTTTTCTGAAAGTAGAAAATTATTAGATTCGCAATAGCTTACTATTTGTGCCTTCGACAGGAATCGAACCTGTATTTAAAGTTTAGGAAACTTCCGTTCTATCCGTTGAACTACGAAGGCAAAATCTTACGCTAAGATTTTTAAAATGTGGGTGCAAAATTAATTTTTAAACCCACATTATCTTACCAAAATTACATCGCCTTTTGTTTTTAAAATTGAACCACCATAGCAAGTTACTTCGCAGTAATATACATAGGTATCCAATTCTTGAAGTTTGCCATTAAATGTTCCATCCCATACTTGATTTTTATCGTTGGTTGCAAAAATTAATTCGCCCCATCGGTTATAGATTTGTAGTCTATTAATTTTTTCTACATCTTCAATATTCATAATTTTAAATACATCATCTATTCCATCGCCATTAGGCGAAAATGCATTTGGGAAAATAACAGGTTGACAGTCTACAACCCTTACTGTAATGGTATCGTATGATTTACAAATACTATCATTGTACATAGTTAAAATATAGTTTGTGGTTGTTTGTGGCGAAACAGTTGTTGAAGATGTATTGGCTAAAATATTTCCTTGTACATCCGTCCAAATAAAATGTGTTGAGCCAAAAATTCCTACACTCGAATTCCCATTAATGGTAAAACTGTTTCCTTTAGAAATGGTCGTATCACTATAGGCTATTGCTTGGATATTATCAATTAAATTTACTGTAAAATTTTGAGTGATTGTGCAATTATTGCTATCCTTAACCGTAACTATATAATACCCATCTAACAAACTATCAGCTACTAAACCATATTGAATAGGAAAGCTTGACCACGAAATTTGATAAGGCGATGTACCGCCTGTTATTCCACTTAATTCAATTTTTCCGTTTTGATTTGTTTTGCAGGTTACATCAGTTACCGAATAATTTATTATTTGCAAATTATTTGGCTGCGAAAGTGTAGCATTTGCTGTATCGCTGCAACCTAATGAATCAATTACAATTACTGAATAATTTCCTGCAAATAAGTGAGTAGCGTTTGCTGTATGCTGTATAGGTGTTGTACTCCAGCTATATTGGAAAGGTTTTGTACCACCAACTATAGGCGATGTGATGATAGAACCGCTGCTAGTTGCAAAGCATTTAGCATCAATTGTATCTGCAATGGATACTATTAATTTATTGGGCTGAGTTACTTGAGCTACTGATGTTACAATACAACCCAAACTATCTTTAATAGTTACAGTATAAGTTCCAACAGTTAAATTCGAGATAGATTGTGTTAATTTGGTTGGTGATGTATTCCAACTATATGTATACGGAGGAATGCCTGTAGTTGGTGTTGCAACTGTTACAGCACCATTTGCTCCACCATAACATGATACATTTTGTAAAACAGTACTTTGCGGTACTATTGAGGCAGATGGCTGATTAACAATTGTATTTGAAATTAGTTGAACACAATTATTAGCATCTTTAACGGTAACTGTATAAGTGCCAGCAGTTAAATTGGTAGCTGTTTGGGTAAATTGATTTGGAATACAATTCCATCTGAATGAATATGGCAATGTTCCTCCTGTTGGTGTACTACAACTTACAACTCCGTCAGAGCCACCAAAGCATGAAACAGATTTTATAGTTGTAGCCAAAACATTTCCTAAAACTGCAGGTTGCGTTAAATTAACCGAAGCAGTTGTCGAACAATTATTAGCATCTTTCACTGTCACGGTATAATTACCAAACCCTAAAGCTGTAGCGGTTTGTGTGTTTTGAATAGGTGTTGTATTCCAACTAAAAGAATAAGCACCAGTTCCACCAGTTGGGGTTGTACAAGTAACAGCACCATTGCTCCCACCATTACATAAAATAGAAGTAGAAACCGAAGCAGTAACTGAACTCAAAGCCGTTGGTTGAGTAAGATTAATTGAAGCCGTTGTTGAACAATTATTAGCATCTTTAACCGTCACGGTATAATTACCAAAACCTAAAGCAGTAGCGGTTTGTGTATTTTGAATGGGCGTTGTATTCCAACTAAAAGAATAAGCACCTGTACCACCTGTAGGTGTTGTACAAGTAACAGCACCGTTGC
>JBEEMV010000042.1:0-7977 GCA_041192505.1 Bacteroidota bacterium | reverse complement strand
TTTTCAGTTGTGATAACAGAAAGAATTTGAGAAAAATATTTTAAAAATAGATTTTTTGGCTACATTGTTTTTGAAAAACAAAGAGTGATAAAATGAAAAAACTAGAGTATTTAATAGAATTTAAAATAGATAATTCTCACCAATTGATTGGTGGAAACAAGATTGTTTGTGAAGCAACTGGAACAATAACTAACCTAGACCATAGAGAATCTACGTTTGATAACAACAACAATTATATTGCAAAAGATGGAAATGGAGGTGGAGGTTGCTGTGGGGGTGAATTGGCTCCACATTACCCTGATGATTCGATACTTATGGTGTCAGATTTTTTTGATGAATTGTATTCTTTAGGAGCAAATGATGAAATAATTGCACGAGCTAAAGCAGACATATTTGGATAATTAAAAAACAACAAGGATTGTCTACCAACAATCCTTGTTAACTATTTTCTATTTTTTATTCTTAAATTCTAATGAAATTCTTATTGACAATTTCCTTAACCTGCTTTTCAATTTTTTGTTTCTCTCAAAAAAAAATTGATAATCCAAATTACATAACTGAGTATTTTCAAATCGTGAGTTTTGCTAAATATAAATTCAATCTACAAGAATTCGACTCCTCTAAGTTTTATTTTGAGAATGCATTCAAAAGTGTAAATTATGTATATGGGGAAGATTACTTTTTTTATTCAATATGTTTAAGCAAATTAAATGAATATGACAAATCATACTATTATTTACAAAAAGCAATTACTCAAGGAGTTTCGCTAATATTTATAGAGAATGATAGTGCTTTTAACTTTTTAAATTTTACTCAGAAAAATGAATTAAAGAGCATTGAAACCAAATTCAATGCCTTCACAAATAATGAATTAAAAAACTTAACTGATAGTGGTCGATATTATATGTTTAATGAGCAGTTTTATTTTGAGAATTCTATGAATAAAAAAATAGCTCTTGAATTTGGTGCAAAATATATTGATAGCTCAATTAGAACATATTCAAATTTTGAAACCCGATTCATTAACTATATTTCTAAATATGGTTGGATTGATATAAGAACTACAGGAAGAGATTATTTTGAAACGGCTGGAGCTCATTTGTCAACAGAAAAACAGAAAAATTTTTTACTACCATTATTAAAGAACGAATTATTGAAAGGTAATACAACTCCAGATAGTTATGGATTTATACTAGAGCACTTCAACATTTTACATGAAATAGAATTATCAAACCAAAATACTGAATGCTTCCTATTTATAATTAAAACAGATTGCAATGAATCTCAATATGAATCTATTATCAAAAATAGGAATGAAATAGGCTTGAGTATTTATCTAAATCAAGGGGATTACATATTATATCAAAGATATAATAGGAGCGAATTTAAATGGGTAAAAAAAAATAAATGATTATTATTTTTAGCAATACATCGGACTCTTCGGCAAAGAAAACAATGCAATGGCTGAATTTTATAAATGAGCCCTTTTTAGTTATAGGAGAGGATAAGTTTACAATAACCAGTCTACAAATTTCAAATTCAAATGAAAAAATAATGTTTCGATGTGGGAATATCGAGTGTGATGTTAAAGACATTCAAAGTATTTGGTATAGGAGTGAATTTATCAACATAAAGGATATGTACTACAATTATTCAGCGTTTGTTAAAGAAAAGAATTTACAACAATCAATTCAAACATATTTGTCCGATTATTGGTTTGCACAGAAAGAGCTTTTAGAAATATTATTTTCGGAAAAAAAAACAATCGGAAAAAATAATCAAGGGAGGTTCAACAAACCAATTGCATTAAGATATGCAGCAGAAATCTGTTTAGATATTCCTAATACAATTTTTACTAACAACAAAAAAGATTTAGAGGTATTCATCAAAAATCATAATGAAATAATTGCCAAAAGTTTTGATCTTGCTTTCTCTTTTTATAGCGTAGGTGAGTCTATTATGAGTTATACGTCAAAAATTACTATTTCTGATCTATTAAAAATACCGTCTTTTTTTGAGAAAACTTTATTTCAGGAACTAATTCCCAAACAATATGAAATTAGAACTTTCTTCTTAAATAATGTATGTTATTCAACTGCTATTATTTCTCAAAATAATGAAAAAACATTAATCGACTATCGAAGATACGATAAGGCAAAAATGAATAGAAGTATTCCATATAAACTACCAAGTTCAATTGAAAACAAAATAACCCTGCTGATGAAAAAATGCGGTTTATCATCGGGATCTATTGACTTAATTAAATCTACTGATGGTCGATTTGTTTTTTTGGAGGTCAATCCAGTCGGGCAGTTTGGATATCATTCTTATAATTGCAACTACAACCTTCATAAACAAATTGCTGAATATTTATCCAAAAGAAATGACAATGAATAATCAATTTAAAAATACAGATATAAATTTCAAAAAACTTCCCTTAGAAATCCAATTTAGTGAATTAATTAAAAATGAAATTGAGGTAAGTACGAATATTGCTAAAATTTGGATTGAGAAATATAAACATAGTGCCCATACCGTAAATATTTCTCACCGAATTATTTCAAAAACAATAAAACCAGAGTTAATACTTTAAATGGCATATATACTAACTTCTAATTGTACAATTACAAAAGGCATTTCGAGATTTTTGCTAACAGATTACCAAAGGCAAAAACTTTACTTTATTAACGATGAGTTATTTAATTTGATTTCAAAAAATCCAATTAATTTATCTGCAATAAATAATAAAATTAAGCCTTCGATAGATAAACTCATATCAGAAGATATTATTATTGATATTCCTAACGAGGATATCAATTTTTTCATACCACTATCAACTGAGTTTCAAATACCAGCAATAATAAATGACGCTATAATTGACTATAAGTATCTTTTTCACAACCCTGCTTTTCTTGAACAATTAATTGAATTAAAATGCGGCCATATTGAAATTCGATTTTTCGAAAATTTCAGTATGGAATATTTGACAATAATCTCTAATAAAATTCAAGAAAGCACATTAGAGTCAATTGATATTTATTTATCATTTTTTTTCTTTTCAAAATTCAAAAATGAATTAGAAAATTTAATGACTAATAACATAAGATTTAGGCTGTTATTTGTTCACTCGTGCCATGAAAAATTAGAAATTCAAAACGTAAATATTATAGAACGAATTATTTTTACAAAGCAAGAAATTAAATCAAGCCTTAGCTGTAGTAATATTTCAAGTTATCATTTTAGTATCAACTTACTTTCCTATTTTGAATCCCAACACCATAACACTTGCCTAAATCGGAAAATTGCAATAGATGCGGATGGTAATATAAAAAATTGCCCTAGTATGGCAGAAAATTTTGGAAATATTAAAGATACCACATTAACAGAAGCCATTGAAAAACCAGGTTTCAAAAAATATTGGAACATTAAAAAAGATAGCATATCAGTATGTAAAGATTGTGAGTTTAGACACGTTTGTACAGATTGCCGTGCTTATTTAGAAAATCCAGAAGACATATACAGCAAGCCATTAAAATGCGGCTATAACCCATACACTTGTGAATGGGAAGAGTGGAGTACACACCCAATGAAACAAAAAGCAATTGAGTATTACGGTATGCAAGAATTAGTAAAGAAAATATAATTAAAATGCCTTTTTTACAATTATCAATACATGAATTAGAGAAAATAAAAAAACTTACTACCTTCGAACTATAAGTGGCAAAAACAAACATTTGAAACATTTAAAACAAAAATACGCTGCCGATTGTGGTCCTACCTGCCTTAAAATGGTTGCCGATTCGTACGGTAAAAATATTTCTATTAATAAACTTCGTGAATTGTGCGAATTAAATCGTGAAGGGGTAAGTTTATTAGGTATCAGCAAAGCTGCCGAGGCTGTAGGTTTTAGAAGTTTGGGTGTAAAAATTGATGTTGAAAAATTAATTAATGATGCGCCGCTGCCTTGCATTTTGCATTGGAATCAAAACCATTTTGTAGTACTTTATAAAATAAAAAAACGGAATGCATTTCTCTCCCCTCTCTTTTGGAGAAGGGTTGGGGGTGAGGTCTTTTACCTTGCCGACCCTGGGCATGGTTTAGTAAAATTAACAACTGAACAGTTTAAAAAAAGTTGGACATCGGGTATCAACAATCAAGGCATAGCCATGCTTTTAGAACCCAAACCCGAATTTTATGCAACCCCTAATGAAGATAATAAAGAGACGAACAACAAAAAAGGTTTTCGTTTTTTATTTAGTTATTTAAAAGGCTATAAAGCTTATATCGCTCAAGTTTTAATTGGACTTTTAGGAGTTAGTATTCTACAATTATTATTTCCATTTATTACACAAGGTGTGGTAGATAGAGGCATACATTTTAAGGATATAAATTTTGTGGTGCTAATGCTAATTGCACAATTGATGTTGTTAGCTGGGCAAACTGCTATCGAATTTATTCGTAGCTGGATTTTATTACACATCAGCAGCCGAATTAACATTACACTTATTTCCGATTTTCTTTCTAAATTAATTAAGCTGCCGCATAGCTTTTTCGAAAGCCGAACAAGTGGCGATATTCTACAACGCATAGGCGACCATAGCCGTGTACAAAGTTTTATTACCCAAAATAGTTTGATGACCTTGTTTTCGTTTTTCAACTTTTTGGTTTTTGGAATAGTGCTATGCACCTACGATGTAACGCTGTTTGGTGTTTTTATGCTGTTTAGTATTTTGTATATTGTATGGATTGTATTGTTTTTAAAAAAACGAAAAGAGTTAGATTATAAACGATTTAATGCATCCAGCCAAAATCAAAATAAAATGTTGCAATTGATTAATGGCATACATGAAATAAAATTATACAATGCCGAAAATCATAGAAGATGGGAATGGGAAAAACAACAAGTACAATTATTTCATATTGGATTAAGTGGCAGAGCAATAAGCCAATACCAAGAAGCTGGTGCATTTTTAATCAATCAATTAAAAAATATTTTGCTAACATTTATTGCCGCAAAAGCTGTGATAGATGGCAATATGAGTTTGGGTATGATGATGAGTGTGCAATACATTATTGGACAATTAAATTCGCCTATTCAACAATTTATTGGATTTGTAATTGCTGCGCAAGATGCCAAAATAAGTTTAGATAGAATTGGTGAAATTTATCAAGAAAAAGATGAACAACAGTTGCATGAAAATTTAACTGGAAGTTCATCAAGTTTGGCAAATCTTAAATCATCAAACTTGGGCGATATTGAATTAAAAGATGTTTGCTTTCGTTACCCAGGCATGAGCGATGCATGGGTATTGGATAATATAAATTTAAAATTGCCACAAGGCAAAATAACAGCCATTGTAGGCAGCAGCGGAAGTGGAAAAACTACCTTGCTAAAATTATTATTAAAATATCATTCGCCCAATAAAGGAAAACTTACAATTGATAATTTCGACATCAGCCAAATTCATCCACACGAATGGAGAAATTTAATTGCTGCTGTGATGCAAGATGGATTTATTTTTGGCGATACCGTGGCTGGAAACATTGTGGTAGATGGCAGTACAATTGATACTGCAAAATTAAAAGCGGCTGTTGAAACTGCACAGATTAGAGAATTTATTGAAACACTTCCATTGGGCTACAACACAAAAATTGGTGCCGAAGGAATTAGCGTAAGCATGGGGCAACGCCAGCGATTATTGATTGCCCGAGCTATTTATAAAAATCCTGAAATAATTTTATTTGATGAAGCCACCAATAGTTTGGATGCTAATAATGAAAGAAAAATTGTAGAAGGATTAGAAAAATTTTACAAAAATAAAACTGTGGTAATTGTGGCGCATAGGCTTAGCACAGTAAAACATGCTGATAATATTGTGGTGTTAGAGAAAGGAAAAATTGTAGAACAAGGCACACATGAAGAGTTGATTAAATTAAATGGCAATTATTATATGCTGGTAAAAAATCAATTAGAATTAGGAACGTAAAGTAATTTGCTAATTGAAAAATAAAAAATAATTTGAGAAAAGGTATTCAACAAATGACAATTGACCAATGACTGAATTAGAAGACAACATACGAAGCGAAGAAGTGCAAGAAATAATGGAGCGAATGCCACGTAAATTTATTTTATGGGGCACAAGTTTTATTGTTGCCATTATTCTTATGCTTGTATTTTTATCCGCCATTATTCAATATCCTGATATTATAAATGGTAGTGCCGAAATTACATCTTTTAATCCGCCAGCTTCTATTATTGCTAAATCAACAGGCTCTATTCAACAAATATTTATTGCTGATAAAAATGAAGTAACAGCCGAACAAGTAATTGCCATCATTAAAAATCCTGCCGATTTTAAACAAATATTATTGCTTGATTCTTTATTAAAAAATGAAGCTTTTGAAAAGATAAATCACTATGCTTTTTGGAAAAAAAATTTGAATACATTTAATCAATTAGGCGAAGTGAATATGGCATTTGCAAACTATTTAAATGCATTAAATGATTTTGAATTTTCAACCGTAAATAAAATTAATTTACAACAATCAAACAGATTATTGCAACAAGCCGAAATGCAAGCCAATCAACAATTAGAAATAAAAAATCAATACAATAATGCGTTGGCTCAATTTCAATTAAAACAAAATCAGTATAATGAGCAAAAGAAATTATATGATGAAAAAATAATTGCAAAAAAAGATTGGGATGCTTTTCAAACAGAATATTTGCAGTTAAAAAATCAGGTTGAAAATTATGAATTATCAATCAAAAATAATCAGTTGCAAAATTCGCAACTTACAGGGCAAGCCAAGCAAATGCAACAAACATTTCAAAAAGAATTAAATGATAAAGGCATACAAGTATTTGCAGAAAAAGAACAATTAAAATCAGCCATTATTACTTGGAAAGAAAAGTATGTTTTAAAATCGCCGATGAATGGTGTAGTAACTTTTCAAAATTTTTGGAGCGCCAATCAATTATTAAATGCAGGTGATGAATTTTGCAAAATAGTAAGCAATGAAAATAAAATTATTTGCAAAGCTTATGTTCCCATGATAGGCTCGGCTAAAATAAAAACGAATCAAAAAGCACGATTGGTATTTTTAAATTATCCCGAAAATGAATTTGGATTTGTAGATGGTAGCGTTGAAAATATATCGTTAGTAACGGCAAGGGCTGAAAAAGAAAAAGTTTTTGTGGTTACAGTTTCAATTCCAAATCCAATAATTACATCGTTAAAAAAAGAATTAAAAACATTACCCGAAATGCAGGCTACTGTTGAAATTGTTACCGAAAGAAAATCTATCCTAAAACGATTAACCGATAATTGGTTGAATAGTATTAACAAGCAAAAACAGTAATTTGCTGCTACAATTTCTGTTTTAATTTCGGAATCATCATATTTTTCCAAGTGGCAAAATCGCCAGCAATAATGTGCTTTCGGGCTTCACGAACCAACCATAAATAAAAGCTTAAATTATGTACGCTGCTAATCATGGCGGCTAAAATTTCTTGGCTTTTATTCAAATGATTTAAATACGCTTTTGTATAATTTCTGCTCAAAAAAACGAGAATCTGAAAATTTCATTTTTTGTTCATCATATTTTTCAAATCTTCAAATTGTGTTTCAGATAAATTTACATTTAAAGTATGATGTGTACCTTGCTGAATAATAGTATTACTTTCATTATTAAAATAATTGGAATCTTTTATTTGCAATATTTCTTGAACACTACATTCTAACGCTGCCGAAACCTTTTGAAGCATATTTAATGTAATTTGCACTTCTCCATTTTCAATTCGGCTTAGAACAGATGGTGATACATTCATTAACTTTGCAACCGCATTACTTCTAATATTTTTCTGTTCTCTAATTGCTTTTATTTTAATGGCTGCTATAGTATTTAAGTCTTTCATGGAAAAAAAATTTAATTGCAAATATCGGAAATCAATTCCAAAATACGCAATTAAAAAAA
>JBEEMV010000041.1:0-22677 GCA_041192505.1 Bacteroidota bacterium | reverse complement strand
CAATGGTTAAATAAAATAGCACAAAGTGTAGGAAAACAATTTGATGAAAATGGAGAAATGGCTGAAGCAGGAAATTGTAATCAACAACTTTTTGATAAATTAAATTCATTTTCTTTTTATCATCAAAAAGCCCCAAAATCATTATCTAATCAAGATTGTGAAGTTTTTTATCAGCATAATATTTTACCATTTAATTTATCTACAAATGATATACTAAGAACAATTACCGAGCATATTGCTTATCAAATTAATGCTGTTTTACCGCTTATTAATTCAACAAAAAAATGTTTGGTTACAGGTGGTGGCGCATTTAATAATTCTTTGATTAATCAATTGCAAAAAAATAAAAATTGGCAATTTATTATACCCGATAAAAATTTAATTGCTTTTAAAGAAGCTTTAATATTTGCTTTTTTAGGCACATTAAGATGGCGAAACGAAATAAATATTTTACAAACAATTACAGGTGCAACCCGTGATACAAGCAGTGGTGCAGTTTATTTACCTTGATGTTAACTAACGAAACAATATCAGTTTTAAAAAACTTAAAAAGTGTTCTTTAAGATATTGCAATTTTAAAATTTAAAACTTACACCTAATAATAAATGCCTTGGTTCATTATATCGTGATGGATTTTCGCCTTGTGAAAGCAATGATGAACGGGCATCTCGTGGGTCGTTATAATTTGGGTCTTTCCATTCTGTAGGCACTGCATCACCGTATTTATAAGCTCTGCCAGTTACTGGATTAATAATTTGTGCATTCCTATTATTCAATACATTAGTTAGTTCAACAGTAAATGCAATTTGATATTTTTTAATCGTCCACCATTTTTTAAAATTCATATTCATCATAAAACTTGGTGTACCTAATTTCGAAAATTTTTCATTTGGGTCAGAATTTACTACCCAAATTGGTCTGCCCGTTTTTGGTTCATCGCCCGAATAAATGTAAGGCGTATAGCGCTTACCGCTTCTATAAATTAATTCAGAATAAGCACTCATTTTATTCAAATATTTTTTACCCCAAAAACCTGTTTTCGAATTTTTTGTAAATAAAAAATAGGTTTTAATATCCCAAGGCGAATCCCAAGCTAAATAGGTTTCTTTAACCGCTTGCCTACTGCCACTGCTAATTATATCTTTTAATACATCTGATGATGAAGATGATTGACCAGTAGCAACGCTATAAGCCACACTCACTTGCCCTTCGAACCATTTTTTAATACGCTTAATGTAAGCAGCTTCAAGCCCACGAACACGAGCATAATCTGAATTTATTTGAATTGTACGATACACTTCTCTACCCGTTACATCTTTTACAGGCAACGAAACGGCTGTAATAAAGTCATATTTATCTTTCCAAAATGCAGCAATATTTAAAGCATCATTGCTGGTTAATTGCGATTTTAATCCCAATTCATAACTAATATCTACTTCAGGATTTATATCTGGATTTCCTAATTTACTAAGCGTACTTCTATCGGCATAATATGGATCTAAACCTGTATAAATATAGCTTGGATGAGGTGCTACGGTGGTATGCCCATAATTAAAATACATCACTTGGTTTTCTTTAATTGGAAATGATGCCGATACTTTTGGCAACATTCTTAGCTTCACTCTTCTGCCGCCAATGCCTATTGAATGTGCTAAATAATTTGCTCTTACTTCATCTCTTATTGGCGATGATGAATTAGCAATTGCATCATCAACAAATTTACCTGGCAACCAATATTCGGTACGGATACCAGCATCGGCAATTAAGCCTAAATATTTAAAATGTTCGTTAGCATAAATAGCCCCTTTTGCAGGTTGCACATGCCATATATCACTTATATCACCTAAGCGATACGATTGCGAATAACTGCCGTTATTTAATTGAATGGGAGCACCTACCCACGGGCTGTAAATATCTATCCATTGCATATCTTGTTGCTTATGTTGAAATCCAAATGTTATTTTATTCATCGAATTTTTTGAATAAAATGTACCCGAACCATTTAGGGTATATTCTTCTACAAAATGGTCGTGCCATAAAGTAGCAATACCATTATTGTTGTAAAATCCTGAAGGAGAATTTACAAAAACAATGGAATCATTAGGATTAAAAGTAGTAGTTGGAAATGAAGTAATACTGGCAGGGTTTAATTCTGAATTTACCACATCAGGTCGCCACGGACGACCATTTGCATCTGCTCTTAAATGCACAAACAAACGAGATAACGAAAGCTTATAACTAAATTGCTTGGATAATAATTGAAACCAACTTAGTGTTTCAAGATTTGTATCATGAGTATAAGTATTAGCATTATCGGGCATTTGAGCAAATGGATATTGATAACCTGGTGTAAACGAAACATCATTGCCCGTGATACGAAGCATATTTACATCCTGATTTATATTCAACGATTTTACATAACTAAACGTTAGTTTTTTCTTTGGCGAAAAATCATAATTAAGCTTCAAACTGGCTGCCCATCTGTTATCCTGCCTTGGCGAAAGATTTTTGTTGGGGTAAATTGAACTTTGTAATTGATCGGCTGGTGTATGGTAATAATCATCCGAAATAATATTTTTGAAAGAAGTAAAAACTCTTAATTTATTTTTCACTTTCGGAATTTTTATAGCGCCGCCTAAATTCAATTCGTTAATAGATTGATTAAAATAGCTATTCCATTTTTTATTAAATCCTAAATTATCTTGCTTGTGTGTGTAGCTTAATTCTAATTTATCTTTACCAGCCCTTGTTTCAGCATTTACCACACCAGCTGTTGCATCGCCATACTCCACTCCTATTCCACCTGTGGTTACTTCTACATTATCCATTGCATTGGTTCCTAAATCAATACCAAAGCCTGTTCCAGCCAATGGATCAGTAGCCGATACACCATCAATATAAAATCCTGTTTCGTAAGTTCTGCCACCACGAATATGAATTCCTTCGGCATTTTGCACCACACCAGTTTGGCTATTTAAAATATTTTGAATATTTTTTACAGGCGCTGCATCAATTACATCACGGCTAATATTTTTTTGTGTTTTACCATTATCTACATCAATCAAAGGTTTTTCGCCAATAATTTTAACTTCTTTACCCGTAATAGAAAGACTACTAATAGATGCATTAATTTCTTTTTTTTCATCAACCATAAACCTAATGGCTGTAAAAACTTGTCGCTCGAAACCTACACTGCTTACTTCAACTGTGTATTCGCCAGCAGGAATATTGATGATAGTATATTTGCCATTAATATCTGTTTGAGCGCCATACATAGTACCTTTTAAATATACATTGGCAGGAAATAAACCTTGATTATTTTTTGCATCTGTAATAATGCCCGAAAGTGTAGCCGATTTGGTTTGAGCCAAAGCAACAAAATTTATGAACAACATGCTACCAAAAATTAGCAGCGAAAAATATTTGTATAGAATTTTCATTTAGTAAAAATTGAAAAGAAAAATTATTCAGTTTTAATATTCACAAACATAACTGAATTTGCATGAAAATTATAGATACAAATTGATTATGAAATAATTAATTTATGCAAAAGCAAACATGCAAGTAGCTAAACAAAAACACAAAAAATTGTACTATTTTTTTTATTCCATTATCTCCAATTGATTTTTGTATTTTTGAAAAAAAACAATATGAAATTTAATCTCTTCTTAGCAGCCATATTCACTTTAACAATTACAAATACCAACGCACAAGTGGTATTAATGCAGGATAAAATAAAATTGACTCAAATAAACGAAACCGACGAATTTCCTGATGCAGAATTAAGCATTAAATCAATGAAAATTGTTGGCGCTGGTATGCCCGATACAGTGATGTTTAATTTTGATGTAAAAAATTATTCATTAGGAAATCAAACACCAGATGCATCGCAAAAGCGTTGTGCTAACTCGGCTAAAGGTCAGCATATTCATTTTATTGTAGATAATAAACCTTACGAAGCATTATACAAACCCGAAATAAAAACCACATTTGCACAAGGACCTCATTTGGTATTAGCATTTTTATCAAGGTCGTATCATCAAAGTATAAAATCGAAAAAAGCTTATGTGCTAAAACAAATAAAAAGTGGTAATACAAAATTGCCCGATTATGATATTACCAAACCTATGTTGTTTTATAGCCGCCCTAAAGCATTTTATATTGGTGCTGATACACAAAATGTATTGCTCGATTTTTATGTAGTAAACACTACAATTTCAAAAAAAACAAATCGTGTAAAAGCAACAATAAACGGAAAAATATTTATGCTAAATGATTGGAAACCTTTTCTGATTCAAGGTTTGCCAATGGGCATTACCAAAATAAAATTGGAGTTAGTAAACAAAAAAGGAAAATTAGTTGAAGGCGCTTTTACAAGCATCGAAAGAGAAATTACCTTAGCCACATCCGAACCTATAAAACCTTAAATCTGTTTTAATTTGAGTAATGAATTAGCCGCATCAAAAGACAAAATAAAAGCCATTCAGTTTGTATTAGTACTGGGTTGTTTGCTTACTGCTATAAAATTTACTGCCTATTTTTTTACCGATTCAGCAGCTGTATTAACCGATGCATTAGAAAGCATTGTAAATATTGTTGCCAGCCTTTTTGCATGGTTTAGTATTTTTTATTCATCAAAAAATAAAGATACCGACCACCCTTACGGGCATGGAAAAATTGAATATGTAAGTGCAGGATTTGAAGGTGGTTTGATATTGATTTCGGGCATTTGGATTTTGTATGAATCATTACAAAATATTGTTCATCAACATACTATTTTAAAAATTGATACCGGCATTATTTTAATTGCAGCATCGGGCATTTTAGTTTTTTCATTGGGCAGATATTTAATTAAAAAAGGCAGAAAACATCATTCGCTTACCTTAATTGCCGATGGCAAACATTTACAAACCGATGCTTATACAAGTGCTGGTATTATTGCAGGATTAACCATTATTCGTTTTACAGGATTGTATTGGATGGATAGTGTTATTGCCATCATTTATAGCTGTGTAATTGTGTATACAGGATATAAATTAATTAAAGAATCATTAGATGGATTATTAGATAAAATTGATTTTGCAACAGCGCAAGAAATTGTAGATGTGATAAATAAAAATAGAACATCGGAATGGATTGATGTGCATAATATGAGGATTCAAAAATTTGGAAGTTTTTTACATGTTGATTGTCATATCACTTTGCCATGGTATAACAATCTTGAAAAATCGCATACACAAATGGAATTGTTGGATGATTTATTAAACCAACATTTTGATAATAGAGTTGAGTTTTTTATTCACCCCGATCCATGCCAACCAAAGGCTTGCGGCATTTGTTTGTTAGAAAATTGTAAAGAAAGAAAACACGATTTTAAACAAAAAGTAGAATGGACAATGGATAATGTATTAGAAAATAAATCGCATCAATTAATAGAGTAAAACTTAAAATCTTCCACCTGGTGGCGGCATTCCGCCTGGTGGTGGTTGATGCATCATCCAATTATTTTCCGAGCCTGGTGTTTTTCCTTTAAATGTTTTAAAGGTGTATGTAAACACCAACATAAAGTAGCGCTGCAATACTTTTGTTTTGCTGTCTTCAATATAAGTTTCAGTTATATTTCTTGATATTGATGTGTTTTGATTTAATAAATCAAATGCAATCAATCGCAAATCGGCTGCTTGGTTTTTTAAAAATTTGTAACCAATGCCAGCATTTAGCAATACATAATTCTGATTAAAATTAGAGGATAAGCCATTGTAATATTGGTGTGTTACATCGCTTGTAATTACCAATCCTTTATATGGCATCACTGTTAATTTCAATCTTGATGTTTGGTTTACATACGTTTGATTCAAATTGGTTTGCAAACTATTTTTCGAAATATTATATGATGTACTAGATGAAATATTATAATCGAATTTAGGATTAGTACTACTGCTTAAACCTAAGCCCAATGAAGCATTTGGCGTAGTAGAATTATTTTTCAACCCATTTACTAAGCTTGGTGTTTGCGTATAATTGGCGGAAAAATTTATGTTATAATTCGATTTTATTTTTTTGATTGGCCTGCCATAAACAATAAATGTTCGTGCATTATAATATCCATTTAAGTTTATTGGTTTTACTAACGAACCGCCTTGAGCCAGCATTACACCATTATCTAACAAAGTATTTTTATGAGCTATTGATGTGCTATTACCAATATAATTATCTGTAACTGTTCCGCCAATCATAGCAAAAAATGAAGTATTCTTTTTTGCATTCATATTAGCAAATCGCATTACTAAATTGTGCGAATAATCTTGTTTCAAATCAATATTACCTGTTGAAATTTGCAACGGGTTAGTTACATTATACACTTCTTGTAATTGATCGACTGTAGGCGATGTATTGCTGGTACGATAAAAAATACGAAGCATTTTTTCGTTCGAAATTTTATACATCAACATTACATTTGGCAATAATGAATTAAATTGTTTGTGTAATGTATAATTGCTCGGAAACGTTTGTTTGTTGGTTAATTCAGCCCATTGATAATAGCTGCCAGCCGTTAAATTTATTTTTTTGTATTTTAAATTATAACCTGCACCTACCGAATGAGTGAGATACAAACTATTAAAAACATTGCTTAAAGTGGTATCTAAAATATTGTAATCATTTTTAGTTGATGAAAAATTATTAGAATATTTTTTCGAATCATTTACGTTAAAAGTGTTGGAATAACTGAATAAAATAGATTGTGCCGAATCAATTGGTTCGGTATAAATAATAGTGGTATTGTTGTTATATCCTTTTTTATTCAAATCAATTAATTGCTTTAATGAATCAGCATTTTGCAACGTATCTTTTGTATACGAATTATAATGTGTGGTACCAATTTGCGAATTATAACTTGGCGTAAAATTTACCGAAAGTGTTCTGTATTTTTTATGAAATGAATGTCGCCATAAAATATTAGAAGATAGATTCAGCGCCGTTTTATCAGCATTATTATAGGTTGATGTATTGCTTAACAATGTGCCTTCGCTATTTTTATTCATACCCGAAAGCGTACTTAATGTATTATTTTTTTGAATAGAAATTTTTGGTGCAAATACTATTGAATTCATCGAATCAATTTTTGATTCTATTTTAAAATTAAATCTATGATTTTGATTTTTAGTTTCGGTAAATGAATTTTGCGAATAATTTAAGTTTGATGTTTTTGATGATAAATATTGGCGTAGCAAATCGGTTTCATTTTTATTATCAGAATAATTGAAAAAATAACTTGCAGTTGCTTCTGTTTTTTTACCCCATTTATCGCTATAATTTAAGCCTGCTGCATGTGTAGTTGTAATACCACTTTGCCCATTTACCATAAAATTACTTGGGTCGTTTCCACCGCCACCACCGCCGTTTCCACCCATTCCTCTTCCACCTCGGTTCATCATACCCATCATGCCGCCACCGCCGCCGCCGCTCATTACACCCATCAAATCTTCCATGGCAAAATTTTGTTCGTTAATATTATTGCTTTGCACTAATAAAGTAATTCGGCGTTGCCCTTTAAATTTATTAATCACAGCACCGCCTTTATACACCCCAGCATTATTTAAATCTAAACCAAAACCGCCATACACTTTTCCAAAAGTTCCGTTTCTAAAATTTTGTTTTGTAATTACATTTATTGCTTTTGAAGTATTGCCATCATCAAAGCCTGTGAAAATACTTTGGTCAGATTTTTTATCAAAAATTTGAATTTTATCAACCGCATCCGATGGTAAATTTTTCAATGTAGTTGCAGGATCATCGCCAAAAAATGGTTTGCCATCTACCAATACTTGTTTTACTGTTTCGCCATGTGCTTGTATCTGCCCATTTTGCGAAGTAATGCCCGGCATTTTATTTACCAAATCTTCGGATGTAGCATCAGGATTGGTTTTAAAGGCATTAGCATTTATTTCAGTTGTATCGCCTTTTTGTTTTACTCGGGTTTGTAATTCGGTAATGTTTACTTGTTTTAGCAAAGTGCCATCATCTTCTAAAGCAATTGTTCCTAAATTTATTATTGAATCTTTTGCAAAAATTGTTTTCCGAAATGGCTTATAGCCAATGTAAGTAATTCGAATAGAAAATCTTTTTATGGTTGAAATGGGTAATGCAAAATTGCCATCAATATCTGAAACTGTACCAGCAATTACATCTTTATCATTCGGCATTATTGCAGCAATGGTAGCACCTACAACAGCTTGCTTTTTTTCATCAATAATATTTCCTTTAATAATGCTTGATTGCGCATTAACAACTGAATTAAATAATTGAAATAAGAATAAAATAGCTAATAGTTTTTTCACGATGCAGAAATTAATTATGCTACAAAGTAAATAATTGTTGAGGCTAATATTTTATGCAACGGCTACTAATTTGTAAATGAGGTTTAAACATTGCAGAGCCTCCTATTTTAAAACATTTTTAAGACATTTATAAACTCATCATATAGGCGAACCTGCTTCTTTGCTAATTAATTTAAGTGTTTGCTTATCAATAAATTTTGGAAAAAATTTATTCAACCAAAATGTTGCTTTGCCTAAAAGTGTAAGTACGGTAAAGTTTTTGCGCTTTTCAATTGCATTTAATATTTCAGCAGCTACTTGTTCGGCACTCATCAATTTTTTTTCATCTAATGGCGATTCGCCTTGATGATTTCCATTTTGATTTAATGCCGTATTTCGAATATTAGAGTTGGTATAGCCCGGGCAAATAATACTTACAGCTACGCTTTTATTTACTAACTCTAATCTTAACGATTCTAAAAAACCATTCATAGCAAATTTTGAAGCCGAATAGCCCGTTCGAGCTGGTAAGCCTTTAAAACCTGCTACTGATGATATACCTGCAATATTGCCTTTAGCCTTTATTAAATAAGGCAACGCATATTTACAACAATACACAGTACCCCAAAAATTAATGTCCATCAATTGCTGTATCACTTTTATATCTACATCGCTAAAAGCAGCCCTCATAGATATGCCTGCATTATTAATTAAAATATCAATGCCATTAAATTTCTGAATAGTTTGTTCAATTAAATTTTTGCAATCTGTTTCAATTGATACATCAGTAGGTACAATTAAAAAATTGTTTTCATCAAAATTGTGTTGTACTAAAATAGATTTTAGCTCCGTAGTTTTTCTTGCTGCTAATACCACTTTTGCATTTTGTTGTAATGCTGCAATAGCAGTAGCCAAGCCTATACCCGACGAAGCACCCGTAATTACAATTACTTTATTTTGAAAAAAAACAGAACTCATCGGTGGTTAAAAAGTATAATTAAAACCTACTGCTGGCAGTATAGGTAATTGATTGATGCGGCGTTGGTTTATTCTATCGTAATAAAACATATTTGGACGATTAAGTGTGTTGCTAATACTTGCATTCATTTCCAATACACCATTTTTACCTACAAAAAATTTACGCTTCAACGATACATCCAATCTATGATAGTTAGGCAATCTGCCACCATTTAATTTTTTATCATACAATACGCCAAGCTTCCCTTGCCCTGAAACATAATTGCTTGTTAAGCCTTCTAAAAAATATTGTTGTTCGTAAAAACCTTGCGTTAAAGTAAAAGGAAAACCGCTTCCAAAGTTGTATCTGGTACCAAATTCCCAATTCAAATTTTTGCCAAATGTATAAGATAAAAGTGTGTTGATATTATTTCTTCTATCAAATGATGGCGAATAATAGTATTTGCTACCATCTGTATTTTTTGTTCCATCATATCTATTGGTATAAGCCAATGAATAAGCTAACCATAGGTAAAATCTTTTGTATTCATATTTCGCCAAAAAATCAATACCATATGCATTGCCACTTTCAACAATGTAATTAGGATCTTGTATCTTTAATTTATCACGGCTTATATTAATAAGTTGCGTATAATTTTTAAAATAAGTTTCGGCACTAAATTCTAAATTTTTATTAATATCACTTTCAAAACCCAGTACAGCATGCCATGCTTTTTGCAATGGATTATTGATATTATCTCCTTCTGTATTTTTTAAATTTTCTTGTGGGCCCGATAAAAATCCAGTGAAAAGATTTACAATATCTTTATCGCTTTTAGTACTAATTAAATTTTGCGAATATCTACCAGCCGCAGCTTTTAGCCTAAAATAATTAGTAGCATTATATTTTACACCAAATCGTGGTTCAATAGAACCGGCATTAAGTGTTGAATAATAAGGCAATCGTAAACCTGGTTCAATTACCCATTTGCCCTTCACAATTTTATATTTAAAATAGGTAGCAAATTCAGATGTATTTTGATCTTCGCCATCGCCTACTTTTAATTTTAAAATATTATAAAATGTGTAAGTGGTGCTGAATGAATTTATTTCAATGCCTACATTAAAATTGCTGTTGTTTTCAAATACATACCCCAAATCAATACTTGAATTAAAGCCTTTAATTGTACTTGAACGTGGCAATCCATCAGCCTCTGACAAATTAAGCGAATAATTTGACCCAGCCACAATACCACTTATTAATGTGCTTGAATTAGGTGGTGCTACTACAAAATTTAAACCGCCGCCGGCTGCATTCCAACCAAAATTTGCCACTTTTCCAAAATTTGCTCCATCTGTAAAATTAAATCCAAACAAATTTAGCTTGCTGCCCGAATTACTGGTGAATGTAAGTTTGCCATACAAATCAGTAAATTTATAAGGTAATTTTTTGTTGATGCTATCGGCATAAGGATAAAAAATAGGAGATGATTTATCCAAATAACTTGATTTAGCAGTGATGATAAAAGATGAACTACCACCTTCTTTTTCATCTAATTTTTTTAAAGGTCCTTCTAATATTACTTTGCTGGCAAATGTATTGGCAGATATTTTTCCTGACAAACGTTTTCTATTGCCATCACGTGTGCTTACATCAATAATGGCCGATGTAGCTCCGCCATAATCAGCATTAAAACCAGCCGTTTTAACTTCTGCATTTTTCATAATGTCGGTTTCGAAAACAGAAAATAAACCTAAGGAGTGAAACGGATTATAAATTGTCATTCCATCCAACATAATTCTGTTTTGAACTGGCGAACCACCACGAATATAAAGCTGTCCGCCTTGATCGCCCGAACTTACTACACCCGGAATAATTTGTAAATATTGTGCTAAATCAGGTTCGCCACCTACACTTGGCAATTGCCTTATTTGATTAGGCGTAACTGTTATTTGACCAATTTGCACTTGGGTTAAATTATCAGTTTTTCTGCCCGATATTTTTATTTGTTTTAACTGACGTGACCGTTTTTGCAAATAAATTCTTTGATTAATCATGTCTTCATTTGCAACAGTAACAGGCGTAATGCTCGAATCATAGCCTACTGCGGTAATCATTAAAGTATATTTCCCTAACGGAACTTTTCGAATATAAAAATAGCCATTAATATCAGTTTGGCTACCCAATTGCGTTCCAGCTAAAAAAACGGTTGTAAATATCATGGGTTCACCAGTTGATTTATCATACACAAACCCTTTTATATCCGATGATTTACTTTGTGCATCGGCAGTAAAAATGGAACAAACTAAAATGATAGAAAGAAAAATAGAAGATACGATTTTCATAATTTATAAAATAGCTGACGAAAATAATTTAAAAAAAATTGCAAACGCTTAAAATATTGTTAAACAAGCATGTTATAGACGATTATTTTTAAAAAAGGGTTGCAGATAGCTGATTCAAGAAATTATTTTTTTTGCCAAAATTTCAATCCCGATTCAATTTCGTTATAAATACTTAAATAAGAATTAAATCGTAAAGGATGAATCAAACTATTATCCAAAGCCAGTTTTACAGCACAATTGGGTTCATCAATATGTTTGCAATTATTAAATTTACAATCGGGTAAAAATTTTCGCATCTCGGCAAAATATTGTGAAATCTCTGCCAACTCCATATCTGCAATACCTAATTCTTTAACGCCTGGCGTATCAATAATAAAACTTTTATCATTCATCAAATGCATTTCGGCAAAAGTGGTAGTATGCTGCCCTTTCTCATTCGAATCTGATACTTGCTGGGTTTTTAATTGTAATGTGGGGCATAAAAAATTAATTAAAGCCGTTTTGCCTACACCACTTTGCCCACTGATTAGCGAAGTTTTATTTTCGAAAATAGAAGCAATAATTTCAGTATTAATATTTTTATGTAGCGATACTAAATGCACCTTATATCCTGCATCTTCATAAATGCTTTTTGCTTCTTCAAATTTAAGCATGGTATCGGCATCATAAATATCACATTTATTAAAAATAATTTGAAGCGGAATATGATACATTTCGGCAATTACCGAAAATCTATCTAAAAAACCCAGTGGTACACGGGGCTGATAAAGACTTGTTATTAACACTGCCTGATCAATATTAGAAGCAATAATTTGCTTGTGGGCTTTACGATGTGGGTCGGTTCGGCATATATAATTATTGCGGTCAAACAACTCATTAATCATATAAGTTTCTTGCCCTAATTCATGCTCAATATTCACCCAATCGCCTACTGCCAAAGGGTTTGAAAATTTTTTATCGCCTAATCTAAACAAACCTTTTATTCTGCATTGCAATACTTTATTTTCAGTACTCAACACAGTATACCAACTTCCAGTAGATTTAATAACGGTGGCTCTCAATTTTTTTTATTTGAATAATGTGTAAAGCTAAAAATTAAAAACTTGATGTAAGAGAATAAAAATTATTTACCTTTATCTTGTTCAAAATATTTTTAACCAAATAAAATCAATCAACATGTCTAAAATGTTAACAGCGTATTGCATGAAAACCAAAGAAAAAAATGTGCCTATGCAAGAGGCAGTAATTTCTAAAACTGCTCGTGGTGGCTATATGGCACAGGGTACTGATGGAAAAGGAAACAAAATGACAACTATGCTAGGCGAAGCAACAGCATTAGAAGCTATTAAAAATGGTGTAGCTAAAAAGCAAGGTTGGTAATTTTGCAAATTATCGAAAAAAGCGAAACAGTTTTTGTTTCGCTTTTTTTATTGAATAAATATTTTTGTACGAATGAACTAAATAGTTTAACATTGTAATTGATAATTACTAATATAGTGATGGAAGAAACTTTAGAAAATAAAAGTATTAATGAGCAGGTTGATATTTGGATGCAGATAGCACCTGAAAATTCATTGGAAGTAATTGATGCTTTAAATAAAATTCTTTCAGATAAAACTCACCCCATCACCGAAGCCGAACAAGCCAATATTCATTATCAATTAGCCGAAATTTATCGTCAGCAAAAAAATCAACATCGTGAATTAAGGCACTTAAAAGAATGTTATATTTTTTATGAAAATACGGAAGATAACGAACGAGCATATTTATCAAATATTAATTTAGGACGCATTACCGCCAATCTTGGCAAATATGCTATGGCGCTTAATTATTTGATGAAAAGTTTACAAATTGCCGAACGATTAAAAAATGTAAAATGGCAAATTCGTTCACGAAATAATTTAGGATTATTGCATGGCAGAATGTTTAATTATGATGCTGGAATTAAACAATTTTTAGAATCCAAATCGCTATTTAAAAATCATGCTGTAAACGATCCATTGCAATTGATGCGAACCAATTGTTTTTTAGGCAATGCATATACCAGAATGCGATTATTTGATAGAGCCGCCGACCATTTTATATCGGCCTATAGCGAATTAAAAAACGATTACTCAACCAGCGATTACTTAATGCCAATTAGAGGCATGGCATATTTACATTTAGAACAAAATCAATTAGACAAAGCAAAAATATATTTAGATAAAGCCGATCAATATTTAATTGATAAAGAAGATAATTATTCGAAAATAAATTTGATGCTTTTAAAAGGCTCGTACTTTAAGCTTTCGGGCGATACAAATTCGGCTATTGAAATTTATCTTGAAGCTTTGCAATTAGCCGAGAAAGAACGGGTAATGGTTTTGCAAATTGAAACATTAGAAGAGTTAGCAACCATTTTTGAAAAAACAAATGATTTTAAAAATAGCCTTGATTATTGGAAAAGATTTTATGAATTAAAATCGAAAAATATAGGCGAAGAAAGTTTGTATAATGTACAAACTTTAGAATTAAAATACAAGTTTGATGAAGCCATAAAAGCCAAATCGGCAGCCGAAGAAGCGGTGGAAATGAAAGAGCATATTATGCTTAATCTTAGTCATGAAATTCGTACACCAATGAATTCGATTAGTGGTTTTTTACAATTATTGGAACGAACAGAATTAAATGCCGAACAAAAAGAATATGTATCGGTAATTGAAAAATCAACATCAACAATTTTAGATATTATTGAAGATGTATTGCAGCTTACTAAAATAAGCACTGGCAACGAACATGTAGAAGAAAAAGATTTTAGTTTAGAATATATTTTAGAAGAAATTAAACAAATTATTTCGCTAAAATGTGGGCAAAATGGAGTTGATTTTATTTATAAAATGCCAAGCGAAGTACCCGAAATGGTACGTGGCGATGCAGGGCATTTGAAGCAAATTTTATTAAATCTTTGTAATAATGCAGTTAAGTTTTCGAGCAATACGCCAGTAATTGTTGAAGTAATTAATAAAGGCTATAGAGCGCCTGTATATGATTTGCAATTCAGAATTATTGATCAAGGAATTGGCATATCGGCAGATCATTTACCACAAATTTTCGATTCGTTTAGTCCATCAAGTTTTGTAACCAACAAGTTGTATGGCGGTACAGGATTGGGCTTGAACATTTCAAAAAAATTAACCGAAATGATGCATGGCAATATTTCGGTTACCAGCGAAAAAAATAAAGGCACTACATTTTATGTTTATCTGCCTTTAAAACGAGCCAATCAAATTGAAAAACCTGCTAAACGAAATCAAAGCATTGAAAAAATAGCCAATAGACAATTGAAAATTTTATTGGTTGAAGACAATATTTTTAATCAAAAATTAGCCGCCAAATCAATATCTATTGCATGGCCAAAAGCCGAAATTGATATTGCCGAAAATGGATTGGTAGCCATTGAATTTTTACACAAAAAATTGTACGATATTATATTGATGGATATTCAAATGCCGCATTTGAATGGATATGAAACTACCGAAATTATTCGCAAGCAAATGCCTGCGCCTATTAATCAAATTCCGATTTTAGCACAAACAGCCAATGTGATGAAAAGCGAAATGGACAAATGCTTTGAAGTGGGTATGAACGATTATATTTCAAAACCTTTTGCCATTAATATTTTGATGGAAAAAATTCAGCAATTGGTAAAATAGTTTGGATTACATATTAGAAGTTTGGCGAACTTTAAAAGTTCGCCAAACTTGATTTTAAACTTCAAATTTATGTACTTTAATTTTATCAATTCAGCATGTTAAAACCATTTTTTCAGAAAAAATTTATTGAAGCTGGTTGCGATGAAGCAGGCAGAGGATGTTTGGCTGGGCCTGTGTTTGCAGCGGCTGTAATTTTACCAAAAAATTATAAAAACGAATTACTAAATGATAGTAAAAAACTAAGCGAAGCAAACCGAAATACGCTTAGAATTATCATTGAAAAAGAAGCTATTGCTTATGCTGTGGCATCATTAGATAATCATGAAATTGATAAATACAATATTTTGGCTTCATCATTTAAAGCCATGCATAAAGCTGTAAAAGGTTTATCTACAAAACCCGAATTATTATTGATTGATGGTAATAGATTTACGGCTTATCCAACTATTCCACATCAATGCATTATTAAAGGCGATGCTTTGTATATGAGCATTGCAGCGGCTTCGGTGCTTGCCAAAACTTATCGTGATGAATATATGCTAAAGATTGCAAAAGAATTTCCGCAATATGATTGGCAACAAAATAAAGGTTATCCTACGGCTTATCACAGAGCCATGTTGGGCAAATATGGCTTAACAAAATATCATCGAAAAACATTTAGTTGTAAACAACCGCAAACATTGTTTTAAAACAAAATTTCACATTCAAAAAAAATGGGATTTATCATTAGCTGATAAATCCCATTTTAAAAGGTAAGATGATAATAATTTATTTCAGTTTTTTTTCAACTACCTGTATCACTTCCTTATTGCCGCTATTTTGCTTATGTACAAATGCAATAATTTTCAATTTATCAATATTCCATTTGGTAATATCTATTACATCCGACCGAAGCTGATATAATTTTACATTGCCAGCGGTTTTATTACCTTTTATTTCAATACCCGATGAAGCAGTAAGCAGGGTTCTAAAAATATTATTATGAACGTAATTCAAATCTGTACTACCTGAAGGAAGTATTTGAGGCGCAACAATACTATCTTCAGTAATAAAAATACTTACGCCTAATGTATCAGCACTTGCATTGCCAGTAAAATGAATTTTTACAGCTACCGAATCTTGATGGATAGTAGCATCCCAAATGCTTACTAATTCAATATTTACATACGATGTTTTTGCTGTTTCTTGATTTACGTAAGTAACCCAACTGGCTGGCGTACTAAAAGTATAAGCCCCACCAAATGATGTTCTATCAAATCTTGCTGCTGGTATGCCCGTAATACCATCTAAGCTGCCGCTAATTGTAGTGCCTAATGCAGTTCTAAAATCAAATGGGGCAATGGGCAACGATTGAGAAAAAGAATTATCAATAAAATGGATGGTGGCTGCTGATACTTTATTGTTGGTTGATTTTATTTGCTCAATAGCCTGATGCCCATTGGGGCAATTGGTGCAGCTTTGACCTGAAAATTCTTCAATTAAAACTCTTTTTGCATCGGCTGTAGGTATACTGGTTTCTACATACGAAGTATCTTTTATTAAGCCACTTTTTTTTGCTCCTATCGGCGTAGGTTCGTCAGGTTTTAAATTAATCGGCGGCCCTATTTCGGTACAAGCTACTATCCACAAAGATGCTGCAATAAGTAAATAAAATTTGCTTCTAATATATTTCATGATAAAGAAAATTAAAGTTTAAAATACGGTTGATACACTCATTTTTAATCCACTAAAAGCAGGCTCCAATCTACATACGCCACCAGTACATACCACACCAGCTACTTGTTTTACATAAGCAATGGTAAACCTTGTAGAATGTTCGGTATAGCTGGCAAAAAAGTTATAATAATGCGCTTGTTTATGTGGGTTATCATTACTTACCACCGTATTATACATATCGCTTACAGCAAATGAATAATGCGGTGCTATATTAAATTCAACTAAAGCATAAGCCCACGAACCAAAATCTTGTTTGGTAAACATATATTGTAATTCAGTTCTGATAGATTTTTTTTCAGAAAGTTTATAAGTGATTTCTGAAAAAGGAGTAAATGCATGAACAATAGGACGACCTGGATGCCCTTGATAAATGGCCAAATTATAATCTAAAGCTTGCATACCTAATTCGATAGTAGTTTTTTTAATCTTCTTAATTTCAATATCTGCATTTATTTCTTGAAATAAAAAATTACCATGCCCATCATCTATATGCGAATAATTGCCATTAATTCTATACCCTTTTGTAGGTGTCCAAAAAAAATCGCCTTGTGCTGCTTGTTCGCCCAACTCTTGTGTAGCCGAGCTATATCGAGCCAACAATCGTAAAGAATTTTGCTTAGCTAATGGCGGTTGAAAACTAACCATACCTTTTAGCAATACTTCATTTTCATTAGGTGAAATACGAAACTTATAATAATCTGTTTTTTTGTATTGCCCTGTAATACCAAAGCCTTCAACCGAAAAGTTTAAGGTAGTAAATATAACCGAACCAGCTTTGTTAATCAACTTGCCATTATAATCTCTAATGGCTTCGTTAGTTTTACCAGCATACTCGGCATACCAAGTAAAGTTTTTCCAATTAGTACTATTATAAACCGAATAAGCATACGCATTATTTTTAGGAATAAATCTGTTTGCCACATTCATATTAGTAATTTCGGTAACTACTTTATTGAAATTATCATCATCCAATGTTCTGTTTACAACAGATAAACCAGGCGTTAATTGCACTTTACCTTTTATATCAAAAAACGATTCGGCATTAATACCTTTCACAATAGGTTCGTAGGTAGTAAATATATTTTTTTGCCTACCCGTAAACGCTTTTAAATAAAGTTTATCGTTAAACATTTTATATTTTAATTGAATGCCATAAATAGCGTTATCAATACCTAAACCACGGTCTTCATAAGCTCTAAAAACAATACCACTACCAAATTGGTCATAAATATAACCACCCGTAACAGTAAGTTTATCAAGCTCTTTACTCACTGTCCACATACCTAATCCTTGTGCGCTATAAGGCAATGTGGGTTGATGTAAATTAGAATTGTTAAACACATCCAATCGGGTTTGAATAGTAAATCCCGAATTAGTGTATTGAAGATTAAGCCAACCTTCGCCACCCGATAATTTTCTGTCGTATAAAGGATTACCACTAGCACCAATTACGGTATCACGTTGATAAAAATTTTGATTGTATTGAAATGCACCACTTACTTTTCCTTTATCCTGCGCCATACTTTTTAGGCTAATGATGGTTAGTAAAAAACCAAAAAGTATAAATATTTTTTTATTCATAAAGTTATTTTAAAATAATGATTTGAATTACACAAATCTAAATGAATCATTCATAAATCAAAAATTCTTTTTTCAGCTATTATTATATTTTATCGTTCACATTTATCAGCACTTTTGCAATGCGCATTTTATCTAAATGTTGAATAGTAAATTTAAAATTTTTATAACTAATGGTTTCATTGGCTCGTGGTATTTTGCCAAATAATTCAAGCAATAAGCCAGCTACAGTATCGCTTTCGCCTTTTACTTCGTCAAAATATTCGCTGGTTAAATTCATAATTCTACAAAAATCGTTCAACATTATTTTGCCTTCAAATACATAAGTGGTATCATTTATTTTTTGATAATTAAATTCTTCGCCCTCATCAAATTCATCTTTAATATCGCCAATAATTTCTTCCATAATATCTTCTAAAGTAACCAAGCCAACTGTGCCACCATATTCATCAACCACTATCGCTAAATGATTTCGTAAAGCTTTAAACTCTTTTAATAAATCATCAATTTTTTTATGCTCGGGCACAAAAAACGGAGCCCTAATAAGTTCATGCCAGTTAAAAGTATCTGGCTCGTTAATATGTTGCAGCAAATCTTTTGTAAATAAAATTCCTTTTACCGAATCAATATCTTCCTGAAAAACAGGAATTCTTGAATAACCCACTTCATTTACAAATTTCATTAATTCTTTAAAATTAATAGTATAATCAGCAGCTACAATATCGGGCCTGGCTTTCATAATTTGTTTTACAGATATAGTTCCAAATTTGGCAATACCTTTCAAAATATTCATTTCCTGTTTCGATGTTTTATCTTGCAAAGCCAAGTCGATAGCATGATTCAGTTCATCAGTATTTACTTCCGACTGTTTTTTGCTCAACAGTTTTTTTTCAATAATATTAGTAAATGAAATTAAAACAAAACTTAGCGGCGATACAATTTTTGATAAAAATCTAAGTGGTGCATACATAGCTAAGCAAACCCGAACATTATTTTGCGAAGCATAAACCTTAGGTAGCACTTCGCCAAATAGCACCAATACAAATGTAACGGCTACTATTTCTATTAAAAACTTTAACCATTCGGCAAAACCATAAGGCTCTATAATGGCATAAGTAAGTATCACAATGCCAATATTTACAAAGCTATTGCCTACTAAAATGGTAGCTAATAATTTTCGAGGTTGTTCTAAAATTACAATTATTTGCTGTGCACTTTGTTTATACTTTTTGCGCAGTAAAGTAAGTTCTTTAGTAGTTAATGAAAAGAACGCAACCTCTGAACCAGCCAGCATTGCGCTGCATAACAATAGAAATAAAATAATGAAAATATATACAATAGATGCCGACTGCTCATGGGCAGAAATGGCATGAATTAAAAGTTGTGGGATAGCAAAAAAGTTTCCCGACGGAGGCTGTGTGTCCAAAATATTTGGGTTTTGTTAAAAAAAAGAGTTGGAAAATTTTAAACTTTCCAACTCTCAAATGTAAAAATATTTTGCGAATTATTAAAATGGTAAATCATCAGCAGGCGAATCAACACCGCTAAAGCTTTCGGCAGCAGGTGCAGATTGCGAATTATTAGATGAATAATTGTTTTCGTTAGCATTATTGCCAGTACCCGATTCTTTACCGCCTAGCATATTAAAAGTTTCAGCAACTATTTCGGTAAAGTATTTTTTTACACCATCTTTTTCATATTCACGAGTGCTAATTTTTCCTTCTAAATAAATAGGTGTTCCTTTTCTCAAATATTTTTGAGCAATATCAGCTTGTACACCCCACATGGTAATGTTGTGCCATTCGGTTTTATCTACTTTATTGCCTGTTTTATCTTTGTAAGATTCAGTTGTAGCCAAACTGAATTTAGCTAACATTCTGCCACCTTCAAATGTTTGTACTTCAGGGTCTTTACCCAAATGTCCGATTAAGATTACTTTGTTTACGCCTCTCATAAAAAATTATATTTATTGTTATTTAATTAAATTTAGTATTCAAATATATGTATTCATTTTGAAACAAAAAAAAATCCTGATTTATTTTCAGGATTTTTATACAAATTATCTGTCTTGTTGCAATTCTTTTAGTCGTTGAACCAAGTATAAAGTCCATTGGCGTTCGGCTCTGTAAAGCTTTACTATTTTTCGGGATGAAATAGTTTTTTTAAACTCGATATAATATTTTTTCTTTAAATCTAATTCGTGCTGCTCCATCTGAAAACTTTCTACAATTGCTTTTTCAATTTCGGCATCTGTCATTTTATCATAATTCTTTTTGGCATCGTGCAATAAATCTTTTTTGTCTTGCCGTGTAGCTTCCAACTCTTTTCTATACTGATTATATACAGGCCAAAACGATTGCGATTCTTGTGGCGTTAAATCCATTTTTTTTGTAATGAAAGCAATTTTTTCGGATTCAATTTTTTCTTTCACCGTACTGCTTAATTCAACATCTTGTGCCAAAACTATTGTTGAATAAGCCATTAAGCCAATAAGAAAGGATAATATGTAAATTTTTATTTTCAAATTTTATTAATAGTTATGTTTCTAAATTAAATAGCATCGTTTAAATCTTCTTCATCTAATTCGTTCTCCAAATAATTTTTTAAATCAGTTTTTTCTTTTTCAATTGTGATTGGTGTTGGGATATTTTTTATGCTGGGTTTTACCATGTCAGATTTTACAATTTTTTCTGTAAGCTGCAAATCATCTACTTCTTCAGTATGAGTTTGAAGATAACATTTAATATCCTGCGCTGTTAAATTTTGATTAATTTCTTGTTTTGGATGTTGAAACAAAATAGCCATTCCAATTATCATAGCTGCAACCGAAGCCGCTGCACTAAATTTCACAATTGAAGTATTAAACCACGAAATTATTTTACCATTTTTTTGCTCTTCATTATTTTTTATCGAAGCCAAAATATTTTCAACATTGCTTTCAAAATAATTTTCGGGCGTTGAAAATTGATTGGTTTTGCTAAATGAAATAGTTGTTTCAGCTGTATTTAATTCTTTAGCTTTTGCAAGCATATTATCAGCCAAATTATCGAAATAGTTTTCGGGAATTGTGAATGCATTTGTTTTACTAAATGCATCCAATTCGCCTAACGAATTTTCTTTTTTCAAATCAATTTCTTGCCATAAATTTTCAAAATAATTTTCGGGCGTTAAGTGTTGATTTAATTTACTAAATGGCAATACCGCTTCTATTTCATTCTGATTCTTTGCTTTATCACAAACCAATTCAGCTATGTTTTCAAAGTATTGTGATGGTACTTTAAAAGCAGTAGCATTGCCTATTTCCAACAATGTTGGGGCAATGTGTTTTAGTTCATTTTGTATCGAATCGTTCTGTTTCATTTCTACTTTATCTGTTCTATTTTTTTTCGACTATTTTTAATTGTAAAAGTTTAATTACTTCGTCATTTGCCAGTAGTCATTTGTCATTAGTGAATACAAAACCAATTTTCTACTTCATTTTACTAATGACGATTGTCTAATGACCATTGACTTGCTACACATCATTCTCTTTTACAAACAGTTCAATTTTTTTTACTGCATGATGATAGCTGGCTTTTAAAGCGCCTTCGCTGGTGCCCAATACTTTACTCATTTCTTCGTAAGGCATTTCATCATAGTATCTTAAATTAAAAACTAATTTTTGTTTATCGGGCAATGTTAAAATGGCTTTTTGCAATTTCATTTCCATTTGATTGCCATCAAAATATTTATCGCTACTTAATTTATTGGCTAAATGATTTTCCATTTCATCTAACGAATAAGAAAATTTTCGTTGTTTTTGGGCTAAAAATGTTAAGCATTCATTTGTGCCGATGCGATACAACCAAGTGTATAGCTGACTTTCTTCTCTAAAATTTTCTAACCCTTTCCAAGCTTTAATAAAAGTATTTTGCAATACATCATTCGCATCATCATGGTCAATTACCATTCTACGAATATGAAAATACAATCGTTGCTGATACTTTACTACCAACGCTTTAAAAGCCATATCTCGGCTTTCAGCAATTTTATATTTCAATAAAATTTCTTCGTCGGTCATTTTTAGGTTT
>JBEEMV010000040.1:0-5086 GCA_041192505.1 Bacteroidota bacterium | reverse complement strand
ATTTTCAATTCGTTTTTTTATTTCATCGTACGATTTTGATTGCACATACATCTCACGACTTAATTTATCTAAAGTTTGTGTGGTGCTTATCATCAATTCGCTATTTTCAAAACCTTCTAATCGACCATACAAATTAGCGCCGCCAAATCCAGCTTGGCGAACATCTTTAGGAATAGGCTCGGCTTCAAAAATTACTCGGTAAATATTATCATCTCTATCTTGCAAATCGGCCAATACTTTATTAATCGAGTTCATTCTGTTGTTCATCGATTTGTATTGCACTTTCATTTGCGCCAATTCACGTTTCAATAATTTTTCTTTTGGCGAATCGAAATAAGTATAAGCAAAATACATAATCACAGCCGAAAACACAGCAGCAGCACACAAAAAGCCAAATACCCGAAGCAATGTAATGCCCCACGAAAGTTTTACCTTTTCGTAGCTTAGGGTATGTGTGTTATAAAAATATTTTACTTTTCTGAATGCCATTTTTTAAAAGAGTTTCAAAATTAAACTTTTAGTTTTTAAACGCCAAACTTTACATTTTATTTATGAAAAAATTAAAAAGCATAGCCGAAAGTAAAACCAACCCAAGGAAAGTATGAGTAAACATAAGCTGGTTTACCATCTGGCGTCATGATTGCTAATTCTCCTCTTTCAACAGTTGGAATAATTGCTATTTTGAAATAAAATTTCCCATCTGGGTTTTGATGGCGAATACCTATTCGAAAAAATGGGATATTATATAATTCATTTTTAGCAAACATGAATTTATTGCCTACCCCTAATTCAACATATTTTTTTTTGCTAATTGAAAATAATTCAGCTAAATAAATAGGCGTTTGAAAAGAAGCACCCTTATCTAATTTTGAATAAGGAAAATAGGAAACCCCAATATTACCAATGGTTTTGAATCTTTTAGCATTTAAAATTATTCTTTCATAATTAACAGAATATAAAATGGCTGGACCCAACAATTCAATATTTACACTGTTCAGTTTTTTGAATTTCCATGTTGAATCGCTTTGTGCTTTTGCCAACATCGAAAAAGAAAAAAGTAGTACGCAGAAAAATATTTTTTTCATCAAAGTAAATTTTATTTGAGTTTGAAAAAGTAAAACTGTTAGATTTTGCAAATTCAAAAAGTATAACCTAAGGTTGCCCCTAGCCAAGGGATAAATTGATAATAAGCTTCCCCATTTCCATACTTTGAAATATTAATAATTTGGCAAAAATAAGTTTTGAAAACAATATGATTATTTGGTTCTTGAAATCTAGCCCCCAATTTAAAATTTGACGAAATTGGAAATTCAAAATCTTTAGAACTAATAAAACTTGTGCTACCTACCCCAATCTCTAAATAATCGGCATCAGATAAACGCAGTATTCCGTTTAGGGAAAATTTATTAATTATTCCTTCCGAATAATTAAATATTGGAATATAACTCAACCCCGTTTCAGCACTTAGTTTTATGTTGTTTTTGTTCAATAAAATTCGTTCATAATTAAATGAGTATAAAAAGCATTGCCCCAATAAATCGACAGACACAATATTTTTATATTTAAATTTATAAGATTGTTCAGTGCTTATTTTTAACGAATCTTGTTTTGCTTGTAATGAAGATGCAGAAATAATAATTAAAAAAATGGTTGCGATTTTTTTCATTAATTCGTTTTTTCAAAAGTAACTAAATTTATATTTATTCAAATAAATACAATGAAAATTAAAGTACTAATTACACTCATTTTTTTGTGTTGTAGCGCAGCAAAATCGCAACCTATTTTTTATAAAAATTTGGTAATGGAAGGTGGCGGAATAAGAGGTATTGCTTATGTTGGCGCAATTGATGAATTACAAAAAAATAATTTGTTAGATAGTATTCAAAATGTTGCAGGTACTTCGGCAGGAAGTATTTTAGCAGTTTTATTGGCAGTAGATTATAAGGCTGATGAATTAAAAGAAATTTTAGCAAATATTAAATTTCAACAATTTAATGATAATGAATTTGGTTTTGTATCGGGCAGTAAAAGATTGATAAAAAAATACGGTTGGTATAAAGGAAATAATTTCGAAAATTTTATTGAAAAACTAATTTCAAAAAAAACAGCGCAGCATAATATAACACTTTTGCAATTGCATCAACTTCATATTTTGCAACCATTAAAATATAAAGATTTATTTGTAACCGCAACTGATTTGGTAAGCCAACAAGCTATTGTTATTTCATATAAAAACTATCCTGAAATGCCTGTCAGCAAAGCCGTTCGTTGTTCGATGAGTATTCCATATTATTTTAAACCAGTGCAATGGATTTTTAAATCCGATTCGTTTTCATACCAACAAATATTAGTTGATGGCGGTGTTTTAATGAACTATCCAATTACTATTTTTGATAAACAATATTCATCTAACCAAACAATAGGTTTGCGATTGGATGATTCCATCGAAACCTTTAATTACAACAAACAATTATTGCCCAATAAAAACAAAACCAACCAACTTAAAATAAGGAATATTAAAGATTTTACAATGGATTTTTATTACTTAATTATGACTTCATTAAATGATAAAAACCTTACAGCCGAAGATGAAAAACGAACCATCCAAATTAGCCCAGGAAATATTGGACAAAAAATAAAACGCTTAAAAAAATCGGAAGTTGAATTATTGGTGAACAATGGAAGAATGGCAGTTAGCAGTTTTCTTAAAAAATAAATTAAAACTCAATATCTAACTTTATTGAAATGTTAATATCGTTATCATTAAATGCATAAAAATCAATACGACCAAAGGGTTTGAAGAATAATAAACTAGGCGTAAAAATCATTTTTTTTGTTATTTTTCGATAACTCATTCCAATTGTTTGAACGTATCCTACATTAATATTAGTTGTATTACAATTTGCGTAATATTTTAAATTTTGAAGTATTTGTGTAGAAAAATTCGATTTTCTACCCCAATATTTCGTTGCTTCAAAATGTGCGAAAAGATTAGAGTTTTGACCGATAAAATTTGATTTTTCAGTCGATAAAAAGTAACCCAATTCAGCATTAATTTTTAGATTATTCTTTTTGTAAAATTTGTTTTTTCCTATTGAAAAATCTGAAAGAATAGAGATTGGTGAAATTTCATCTTTTAGAATTTCTTTGGCATATTTTGGTCGAACAATGTTATTGTTCGATTCCACTTCGCCATCAGGTTTGCAATAATAGAAACCAGCTATTCTTAAAATATATTTGTGATGCAGCGATTGAATATTTGTGGCTGAAAAAGAGCCCTGATTTAGTCGCCCTCTATGTTCTAAACCAATTGATGCTTTGTAAATAAATTTATCATCATGTTCATATCCAATTAAAAATCTTTCAATGTTAATGATGTGAACTAATTTTAACTTTTGGTTTGTTTTTGAATTTACTGCTATCAATGTATTGCCAATACTATCATTTAAACGTTGTGTATAAAGCGATTTATGATATTTAAAAAAGTAAGAATTTTTATTTTTTGTAATCATACCATTCAAATTTAACGCATAAGTATAACCGTAATCATTTCCATCTTTAAGTGGTATTACATTTTTTAAGCTAAGCAGGTAATTATCATCTTCAAAAATAGATGATAATTTGTAATGCAATTTATTTGTCTTGCTCGAATCAATACTATTACCAATAGCCTTTGCCGAATAGCTAAAACAGCAGAAAAAAAAACATATGCCCAATATCAAAAAAGCAAATGAGAATTGAATTTTAAAAGGCATTATGTGTTAAATAAATTATTTTGGTGTGGATGGTAAAAATAGCATTTTTTGCTTATTTCAATCCTTTCCTTTTTTTAACTTTGCTGTTCAAAAATGTCAATAGTCATTTGTCATCCCGAAAGTTCGGGAGTCATTTGTAAATACACAGCATCTGTATTTCCTCAATGACCAATAGCCAATGACTAATAACTAAATTATTCAATCAACAAATCACAAACTCAATAAATGCTATCTTCTTCCGAAATCCGCCAACAGTTTCTCGATTTTTTTAAAAGCAAAGGACACACCATTGTGCCATCGGCACCTATTGTGGTAAAGAACGACCCAACGCTGATGTTTACCAATGCCGGCATGAATCAGTTTAAAGATATGTTTTTGGGCAACAAAAAACCCATTGACAAACGAGTGGCTGATACACAAAAATGTCTTCGGGTTTCGGGCAAGCACAACGATTTGGAAGAAGTGGGTGTTGATACATATCATCACACCATGTTTGAAATGCTGGGCAATTGGAGCTTTGGCGATTACTTTAAAAAAGAAGCCATAGAGTGGAGTTGGGAGTTGCTGACGAAGGTTTATAAAATTGATGCCAACCGTTTATACGTTACCATTTTTGAAGGCGATAGTAAAGAAAATTTGGAACGTGATAATGAATCGTACGATTTTTGGTTGGCGGTTGGTGTGCCTGCCGAACGGATTTTATTAGGCAACAAAAAAGATAATTTTTGGGAAATGGGAGCCACTGGTCCTTGTGGCCCATGCAGCGAAATCCACTACGATGGCCGTACAGAAGAAGAACGTAAACAAATTGACGGAGCAACTTTTGTAAATGCCGATAACCCACAAGTAATCGAAATTTGGAACAATGTGTTTATGCAATTCAATCGCCTGGCCGATGGAAGTTTGGAAAAATTACCAGCCCAACATGTTGATACAGGCATGGGGTTCGAACGCTTGGTTCGGGTGTTGCAAGGCAAACAAAGTAATTATGATACTGATGTTTTTAGTGGAACGATAAAGGAGATTGAAAAAATTGTTGGGATGAAATATGAACCTAATAAACCAAGCCTTAGTCATCATATTGCAGAAAGTTTATTGGTAAAAGGAAGATTAAATGATAACGTTGAAATTCCACTTACAGACCACTATGATGAAAAGAAATCAATTGCTTTCCGTGTTCTTGCTGACCATATTCGTACGGTTGTTTTTGCAATTGCAGATGGGCAATTACCAAGTAGTAACGGTGCAGGTTATGTGATTAGAAGAATTTTAAGAAGGGCTGTTCGTTATTACCAGACGTTTTTAAACTATAACGAACCATTACTATGTCA
>JBEEMV010000039.1:0-3324 GCA_041192505.1 Bacteroidota bacterium | reverse complement strand
GCATGGTGGCGATTATAGTGTAACGGTAACCGATGTGAATAAATGTGTAAGCCAAGCCTTAACGCATATTACAGTACACCCTATACCTGTAGCCAATGCAGGCGAAGACCAATTAATATTTGTTGGTAACTCTGCCTTCTTAAATGCTAGCAGAAGTTATGGTGGAGATGCGTATTTATGGACACCAAATAGAAGTATAGATGCACCAACAATAGTAAGCCCAGTAGTATCACCAACAGAAACTACACCTTATATATTAACATATTATAACTCGGCAGTAGGTTGTACGGATTATGACACAGTAATTATTAAAGTAAGAGATTGCGAACCATTAGTATTGCCCAATGCATTTACACCAAATGGCGATAATATAGATGATTACTTTATGGTATTAAATCCGAATGATTATTACAGATTGGTAAGATTAGAGATATATAACCGTTGGGGAGAATTAGTGTATGCTACCAATGATAAAAACAACAAAGGATGGGATGGACAGTATAGAGGTGTTAACCAAGAAGTAGGCACTTATATATACCATGTAACAGCCGAATGTGGTGGTGGTAAACTAATGAATGTAAAAGGTGATGTAACGTTGCTTAGATAATTATAAAAATATATTTACACAAAAAAGGTTGTTAGCAAAATTGCTGACAACCTTTTTTGTTTTATAAAAACCTATTCAACAATAATTTGTTTCACAATCCTAAATTAAACAGTACATAAAATTGTATTTTTGCTTTCCAATTTTTTATAAATGAATATCACAAAAGAAAAAGTAATAGAAGCGCTAAGCCATGTAGACGACCCCGATTTAAGAAAAGATTTGGTTACATTAGGCATGATAAAAAATTTAATTGTTGAGGATAATAAAATATCATTTACAGTTGAGTTAACCACACCTGCATGCCCCATGAAAGAGGCAATAAAGGGTGCTTGTTTGAATGCTATAAAATTAATGGTAAGCAAAGATGCTGTTGTAAATATTGCAATGAGCAGTAAAGTAACATCGCATAGAAAAGATGGCGATAGCGTATTGCCAGGTGTTAAAAATATTATTGTTGTTGTAAGTGGAAAGGGTGGGGTAGGCAAATCTACCATAGCAACAAACCTTGCATTAGGTTTAGGAAAAATGAATGCAAAAGTAGGCTTGTTAGATGCCGATATTTATGGTCCATCATTGCCTATTATGATGGGATTGAAAGGACAAAAGCCACCTATGGTAAGCGTAGATGGAAAACACATGATTTCACCTATAGAAAAATATGGCATCAAAGCCATGTCGATAGGTTTATTAGTTGATGAAAAACAAGCAGTAGTGTGGAGAGGGCCAATGGTAAGCAGCGCCTTGCGTCAATTTATAACTGATGTATATTGGGGCGAATTAGATTATTTAATTATTGATATGCCACCGGGCACTGGCGATGTTCATCTTACCTTAGTACAAACCGTACCTGTTACAGGTGCAGTAGTAGTAACCACTCCACAAGATGTGGCATTAGCCGATGCAAGCAAAGCAATAAGTATGTTTAGCATGGGTCAAATAAAAGTACCTGTATTAGGCGTTGTAGAAAATATGGCTTATTTCACACCAGCCGAATTGCCCGAAAACAAATATTATATTTTTGGAAAAGATGGTGGCAAAAAATTAGCCGATGAATTTCAATTACCCTTATTAGGTCAAATACCCTTAGTACAAGGTATTAGAGAGGGTGGCGATAATGGATTGCCAGCCGTATTAAATAACGAACCCATCATTAAACAAGCCTTTGAAGATTTAGCATCTACTATTGCTCAGCAAATAGCAATAAGAAATGCACAATTATCACCTACAAAATTGGTTGAAATTGTAAGCTAAAAGAAGAATTAAATTTTGTAAAAATGGAATCGCAGAATATTGAATATAAAGAATTGTGGAGGGATGAATACATAAAATGGATTTGCGGATTTGCAAATGCAAATGGAGGAAAAATTTATATTGGTATAAATGATAAAGGCATTGTTTCAGGTGTAGTTGATGCAAAAAAAATGTTGGAAGAAATTCCGAACAAAACGAAAGATATTTTAGGAATAATTGTGGATGTAAATTTGAAATCTAAATCTAAAAAAAATTATCTTGAAATAATTATCGAAGCTTATCCTTATCCCATCAGCTACAAAGGGCAGTATCATTACAGAAGCGGAAGCACAAAGCAAGAATTAAAAGGTGCTGCATTAGATAAATTTATTTTGCAAAAACAAGGCAAACATTGGGATGCTGTGCCGCAGCCAAATTTTGCAATAAAAAATGTTTCAAAATCTGCCATCGAATATTTTAAAAATAGAGCAGCAGATGCTAAAAGAATTACGCAAGAAGTATTAAAAGAAAAAGCACCGCAGCTTATTGAAAAACTGCATTTAAAAGCAGATAATACTTATTATAAAAGAGCTTGCGCTTTATTATTTTATCCCGACCCTGAAAAATTTATTACAGGCGCTTATGTGAAAATTGGTTTTTTTAATACTGATGATGATTTAGTTTATCAAGATGAAGTACATGGTTTTTTATTTGAGCAAGTTGAAAAAACAATGGATTTGCTTTTAACTAAATATTTAAAAGCAACTATTTCATACAAAGGATTGCACAGAATTGAATATTATCCAATACCCGAATCTGCTTTACGTGAAGCATTGCTTAATGCTATTGTGCATAAAGATTATAGCAGCGGAAACCCTATTCAAATAAGTGTGTACAGCAATAAATTAATAATTTGGAATGCTGGCGAATTGCCCGATAATTGGACAGTTGCGAAATTAAAAATTAAACATCCATCGCAGCCCAACAACCCAGATATTGCAAATGCATTTTTTAGAGCTGGATTAATTGAAGCATGGGGCAGAGGTACTTTGAAAATAATAAACGAATGTAAATTGGCTCGGGTTGAAGTTCCTGTTTTCAAATACGATCTTTCTGAATTTGTTGTTGAATTTAATTTCAAAGCAAAAAAACAACAAGCATTATTATTTTCGGTTGATGATACCAATACCACAGTAGGCAAAGTATTATTTCATATTAGCCACAATCAATTGATTACAATTACTGAATTAGCTGAAAAAATTAAAGTATCAGAAATAACAATTAAAAGAGCTATTAATCAGTTGCAAGCAGAAAAAAAATTAGGTAGAGTAGGTAGTAAGAAAAGCGGCGCCTGGAAGGTGTTTCAGTAAAATGATACTTTAAATGATACTTTAAATGATACTTTAAATGATACTTTAAATGATACTTTAAATGATACTTTAAATGATACTTTAAATGATACTTTAAATGATACTTTAAATGATACT
>JBEEMV010000038.1:0-31992 GCA_041192505.1 Bacteroidota bacterium | reverse complement strand
ACAATAAAAATATTTGAAAATGCAAAATGTAGATTTTGAAGCCAATTAAATTTGGGCATAAAAAATACATACGATGCCAATTCATTTGGAATATTAGGATATAATTTATGTTCAACTATCGACCAAATAGCCAACGCAAAAAACGATAACCAATACATAGGAATGATGCGAAGAAAACGACTAAAATAAAATTTACGAATAGGATTTTTTAACGCAATATATTTTTCGGAAAGTGTTTTGAAAATGTAAAAACCCGATAGCATAAAAAAACATTGCACGGCTACAAAGCCTTCGGTAATTACTTTTTCATTATGATGCAAATGGCTTAAAGCCACTGATAATGCTAACAAAAAACGAAACAACCCCATTTATTTTTTCCATTGAAAGGTTTGAATAATATGCTCAATATCCTTAAACACAAATCGTGTAACGGGCATCAACGAATCTTCATTTGGTTCGCAATAAAAATATAATGAGCCACGTACAAAATGCTGGGTACTATCCGAAATATAAAATTGATTTGAACTGGCTGCATTGCCTCGTACTACAAACATTTGCCCTGCTACACCATTGGCAGGATGAAAACTATTTCTATCAATAGCATCGGCTTTTACCGAATGCTTAAATGTAAGCTGATAGGTATCTTCCAGCAATTTATAAAATGTGGTTTCTTTATTAATGGCTTTATAACTAAGATGAATTCGGGCATTTAAATCAGGAAAATAAACTGTTAGCCAATATGGATTTTCGGCTTTTTGATTAAAGAACATACTGTCTTTATAAATTTTTGCATACGCTGGATATTCGAATGTATAAGGATAATTTCCTTCTAATTTTTTAAAGCCTTTTTCGGTTGGAAAATGCACCCGTGGGTAGCCTTTGGGTTTGGGTGTATAATCATCATCGGTGCATGATGAAATAAATAATGCAAGAATTAATAATAAAAAATAGGGCTTCATGTTGTGTTAATTTTTTTGATTATAATGCTTGAAATAATATTTTACCCACTCTATCAATATGTTCTTGTAGTTCTTTATTGGTAATGGTTTGATAATTTAATACATCAAATTTATAAGGCAATAATGTTTCGTTATTTAATTCAAAATGAATTTTATTAATGATGCCATCGGTTAAATTTTTACCTTTTAAAGCTATATCAACATCGCTTCCATTTTTATAATTTCCTTTAGCTCGGCTACCAAATAAAATGGCTGTTTCTATTTCTGAATATTGATGCAAAACTGATTTGATTATTACCATATCGCTTGCCAATAAACCCAATTCATTAAGCATTATAATTGTTGTTTTAAATAATGATACACCTGATGTATAGCTTGATAATATTTGTATTTAATTACATCAACAGCATTTTGTGCCACCTCTTCATTATAAGTATGCGATAGTTCGTTTCGTTTTTCTAACATCTCAATCCATGTATGTCCATCTTCAATAATTTGAGTAGCAAAACCTTCTTTAATAGCAGCTTTCGGAAAAGCAGTTTCAATTCCTTGTTCGTATAAATAATCTTTAATTGTTTTCCAACCTAATTCAAATGTAAACTCAAAAGCTTGCACCAAGCCACCAATTTCAATGGGTGTGTACGATTTTTTTTCAATCGCTTCTTCAAAAAATAAAAATGCTTTTTCAAAATTTTGAAATCGCTGTTTCCATCTTATATCTTTTGTTTCCATGTTTTATTTTTCGAAAAATATTAAAAGCAAATATCAATAAAAAAAGCCGCAAACATTTTAATTATTTGCAGCTTTTCTGAATTATAATTGAAAACAAAGACTTCTTCGTAAATTCTTTTTTGCCACCTCACCCCACCCTCTCCAACAGAGAGGGAAAGTGAATTTACGAAGAAATCAATTAAAAAAATTAATTCAAATTGTTAATCACTTTATCTTTTGGATACTTAACCGAATAATGCAAACGAAGGGTTTTATTTTCTTGCGGTTTCATTTCAAAGCGCCATGTTAACTGTGCTTTTTCAGCATCCACACTTGCATTCGATTTTTCTAATAATTCAATTTCAATATCCTTATCTGTTGTTAATGGATATTGATCTAATATAATTAATTGAATAGCATCTTTCTTCGTATTTCGTAAGGTAATATCGTAAGTAAATTCTTCTTTACGATTTGTGCCAATCAATTTAGTAGATGAATAATCTTTTATTTTTTGGCGTTTAATAATTACTTTTTTATCTCTGCCTAAGCTGAAACTTAAAGTATCACGGGTGTTTCGGGTATCAACATAACTTTGCCCTACATAAGTGCCTTCAAAAAATATATTGGTATTAGCAGGCAATAAATTTAATTTTTCCCAATCGGTAATTCGAGCCAACAAGAAAGCATCTTTATCTAATTTTGGTGCTGCATAATATTGATACGTGGCAGGCAATTCATAATCAACCATGCTTACTAAATGTACTTTTCCATCACACGGAATATCATATTTTAAATCAATATCAAATGTGGCATTTAGTTGCGATTCGGTTACAGTAGTGTATTGCGCCAACGAACCTTGAGCTACATCTGCTGCTGCATCCCATTGATATGTTGCAGCACCACTTCTTGCGCCAGCAATTTGTAATGTATTATTCAAACTATTGGTTACTGGTGCTTGAGCAGGTGCTGCCGATTTGTATTTAGCTCTTTGTTGAGTATACACTTGCCCAAATTGTAAATACCAAGGTTGCATTACAGGGCTTGTGCCGCTTTCATTTGGGTTGCCAGTGCTAATGGTTATTTTAACGTCGTTCCAAGCCATGCCAGTGTTTTGATACACTTGTGCTTTATAAAATAATTTTATTTTCGATTGAATATTTTCGCAACGCAAATCATAAATAGGCGTCCATCCTGCATTTGGTGTCATGTAAGTTAAATTAAAATCGGCATTGGTACTATTGTTCGAAACCAATTGCAACACCACTTCGCCGCTTGGTTGATTCAATTTTGCATTCTCTTCATTCATTTGATTTGATATGCGATTAATCTTTTCTTGATTCTTAAGCGTTTTTCCTTCCAAATCAATTATATCATTTTTTATTTGTGTGGTTTTTGTAAAAGTGTAATCCATCAATTTTTGTAATTCGGCTACCGACATACCCGTATTAGCACCACCAACCACTTTATTAGCAGCCAGTGTAGCTATTTGGTCATCTAACACTACTCGTTGGTTTTCAAATTTTTGATTGATAAGATTCAACATTGCTAATGTATCTCCCATCATCTTAAGTCTATCCGATTTTTCGTTTTGTCTTAAATAATTCATTCTGTATTCGGTAGATTGAATGGTTACACCTTTTTCGGCACCCACTTGTAATGTGCTTTGGTTAAGGTTTGCAGGCAAACCTTGTACAATTATGGTTGATTGCCCTGATGGAATTTGTGCTTTAAAAACATTGGTAACTTCGGCACCTTGTAAATAAATTACTACCGATTTAATACTTGCTTTGGTTGTAATTTCTTTATCGGCAAACGAAAATTTTGCTGATAAGGAAATTAATGAAATGAGAATGAAGATTTTTTTTGTCATGATTTTTTTATTTTAGGTATAGATTAATTTTTGTGTAGGATTGCATAATTTTTTTCATAAATAATTTTTCAACTCAAAGTTTTTTTGTGTTACAAAAATTCCAGCACCACATTCTTGCAACCATCTTGCCAAATATTCTTGTTCGGTTTGCCCAGGCGTAGGTACAAACACAGCCTTTTTGTTTAACACTTCCAAATCCATTACGGTACTGTATCCGCTTCGGCAAATTATTTTTTTTGCACCCACCAAATAATCAAATAATTTTTGTGGCGCAATTGCCGAATGATATTCAACCCAATTAGGCAAATTATTTTTTTGCTGCGCTGCAATAAAATTGCCACCTACAATAATTATTTTTTTATCAAACATGTTTTCAAATTCACCATTCCTCTCTGTTGGAGAGGGTTGGGTGAGGTTGCTAAAATGCAATTTGGAAACATGTTTGTTAGTTGATGTTAACGCTGAAACTTGGTAAAATATTTTTTGTTCAAATAAAGTTCGTTGTGGTTCAGGTCCTGAAATAATGATTAGAAGATCTGATTCAATAGGCTTTTCATTCGATTGATAATTTTTAAACCTACTTAATGGTTCAATAAATTTTGTATTGCCTAATAGTTTTTGATGATGCGAAAGCTTGCCACTTAAATTATTTTTTTCATCGGCATAATCGGGTATCCAACATTCATTAAATTGCTGTATATATTTTTCGAAAAATAATTTTGTGCTATTTTCAAAAATGCTGAAAAGCTTTGGAATGCTCAACTTTAACTGATGTGTAATAAAAATGGAATGAACTTTTTTGTTGTACAATCCATATCTATTATCCGAAATTATTACATCAATATTTTCTGATTCAATAAATTTATTTAACCATTTATTTTCAGCAGCTATACAATTTAAAATATGTTTTGTTTGCTTTAGCATACTTAACCAAAGCAACATTCCATTTTTCGAATATTGAATATTGTAATTAAATAAATCTACAAATTGCAATTGCGGAAATTCATTTTGCAATACTTTTTTAATGGCGCCATTGGCAGCAATCAACACTACATTTTGGTTTTGTAGCAATTGATGAATGATAGGTATACAACGTGTTGCATGACCTAAACCCCAATCTAACGGAGCTACTAAAACCTTTTTATGTTGAAAATTGATAAGCACTTAAAATTAAAATGCTAAAATAGTGAAACAAGATTCTAAATTTGTGCTGTTATATGAATCGTTTAAAAATAATATTAGAAAAAATACCAGCGCCGCTGCAAAATAAGTTTTTGCTCTCCATTGTATTTTTTATTGTGTGGATGCTTTTTTTTGATAAGAATAATTTCTTTTCGCAAAAGCAAACTCAAACCGAGTTGAACAAATTGCGCCAACAACGAAATTTTTATGTATCCGAAATTGAAAGCATTAATCAAACCCGAACGGCTTTATTCAGCAACCAAGATAATCTGGAAACCTTTGCTCGTGAACGTTATTTAATGAAAAAAGATAACGAAGATTTATTTTTAATGGAAATTGATTCGGTAAAATAATAGCATAAAATTCGAATATTGCACCAAGATGAGTATCCCCACTCATCTCTAAATTTTAAAAAAAACATCCATTTTTTTATTTGTATTAAAATTTCTATTTCACTTTTGCATGATAAATGAAAAATGTAAAAGATACCTCGATAAAAAATTATACTTATAGCTTGCCTGCAAGTCATATTGCCGCTTATCCATTGCCAAATCGTACAGCTTCAAAATTGCTATTGTATAAAAATGGCACTATTACAAACCATCATTTTTATGATGTAGCCAATATATTGTCGGCAAATGATGTATTGATAAATAATCAATCAAAAGTAATGGCAGCAAGGTTTTTTTTTAAAACCAAAGCCAACATACAAATAGAAATATTTTGTTTAGAGCCATTTTATCCAGCCGAAATAAACGCCAATCTTCAAACCAACACATCCGTAAGTTGGAAATGCATGATTGGTAAATCGAGCAAATGGAAACCATCTGAAACGCTAACATTAAGTTTACCATTTGTCACCTTATCGGCATCAAAAAAAACACAGCAAAACGATGCATGGATAATTGAATTTAGTTGGAATAATACGGCTATAAATTTTGCTCAAATAATGGATGCATGTGGTCATGTGCCATTGCCGCCGTATCTAAATAGAAGCGATGAAGAGGCAGATAAATCTAATTATCAAACCGTATATGCTATTGATGAAGGCTCGGTGGCTGCACCCACAGCTGGTTTGCATTTTGATAATAAATTATTAGATGAATTAAAAAACAAAGGAATTTATTTTTGCCCCGTTACATTGCATGTAGGCGCTGGCACATTTTTGCCCGTAAAAGCCGAAACCATGCAAATGCATCAAATGCATAGCGAAAGATTTGAAGTTGATATTGATACATTAATTAAAATAAAAAATGCCACGGGAAACAGAATTGCAGTGGGCACTACATCGTTACGAACTTTAGAAAGTATGTATTGGATTGGCGAACAGCTTAGCAAAAACAAGGATGCAAATGTTTCTGAATTTGAAATTAAACAATGGCAACCTTATGAAAATACGGCATCCATTACCAGCCACGAAGCATTAGAAAATATAATTAATTGGTTGCAAAAAAAACAACTGAAAACATTAATAGGCAAAACCAGTTTGTTGATATTGCCAGGTTATAATTTTAAATTTGCTGATGCATTAATCACCAATTTTCATCAACCCAATAGCACTTTATTATTATTGGTGGCTGCTTTTATTGGCAAAGATTGGCAAAAAATTTATGAGCATGCATTACAAAATAATTACAGATTTTTAAGTTTTGGCGATAGCTCATTACTTTATAAAAACAATTCAATTTTATAAAAATGAACAAAAAAATTCTTTTCTTGTTTAATAAAATTGAAAAAGTAAAACCAAATTATTAAACAATTAAATTATCAATTTACATGAAAAACAAAATTCTATTCGGTGTAAGCGTTCTGTTCGGTTTAATGTTCATCAACTCGGGCTTAAACAAGCTATTTCATTACATCCCAATGCCTGCCACCATGCCCGAAGAAACCATGAAAGATTTTGGTGCCATGATGGAAATTAGTTGGTTAATGCCATTAATTGCCATTGCAGAAATTATAGGTGGTATTTTAATAATCGTTCCTAAAACAAGAGCATTTGGTGCAATTATTATTTTCCCTATAATGGTGGGTGTAATGCTTTTCCATACATTAGTTGATCGTGCAAATTTGCCAATTGCCATTGTTTTATTAGCCATGCAAGGTTGGATAATGTTTGAAAACAGACAGAAATATATGCCCATGATTAGCTAATTATTTTCTGAACTTTAATCTTTTAAAAAAGGCTTGCTGATAAAACGGCAAGCCTTTTTTGTATTAAAAAAAACAACTGAGGTGAGAAAAAAAATTCAATTATTAAAAATAATTTTCTACTGCAAATTTGTATTGATTAATAAATATTTCTTTGAAGGCTGAAATATTATTGAGTTCGTAAAAAAGTAAAACGGCTTTTTTATAATCGGCTGGGTTTACACTTCTATACGATAATGGACAAGCATTGCCAAACATCAAAATTGCATTACCACTCAATCGGGCAGTGCGTTTGTTGCCATCCTCAAAAGGCTGTATGTAGCTAATTAATAAAATTGTTAAAAGTGCTTTTTCGAAAATGGTAGATTTGCTATTTACTAATTTGCAAAGGTCTTCCGATGCTTCATTTATTACAAATTCATTATCGGGTGGCAAATATCTTGTGCCCGTAATTCTTATTATTCTTTTTCTTGGGTTTTTAGAAATACCCATTTTTTGAGTAAGCAATGTATGAATATCAATAATTTTCGAAACACTCATTTGCTCATACAAATCTTTATTTCGAAAAGTATAATCAATAGCTGTTTTGTGATTCAGCAACATTTGTGCTTCTTGTTTCGAATGCGATTCAGATGCTACATTATATTTTAAAAGCTGCTCTGTATCCAATAAATCATAAGTGTTTCCTTCTATTTGCGATGATTTCCACGATAGTTCAATCATCAATCGTTCAAACTCTTTTGTAAATTGAACAGTAGAGTTTTTTTTAACTTTTTTCTGAAAAATTGAATTCAAATTTTTGAGTAATGCCAATTCATCTTTCGTAAAAATGCTTACCGTTTTTAAAGTGTTAAATACATCTCGATTAAATTTTTCAATAATTTTTCGTTCATCTGTATCAATTTTAAAAAATGAATCAGGATTAATAGAAGCAGTTACAATGTTTTTTAAGTTTACTGTATATTTTAAACTTGGACCATTGCCCAACGGCTCAATACTACCATTGGCTTTAAGTTTTACCAGTTCACGATTAAGTGTAGGAATAGATAATTTTTCAGAAATAAGATTTTGAATTTCTGAAATTGATATTGGTGCATTTTGGAAAATGATACCAAATATTTCGTTTGCTCTTGTTGTTTCCATATTAAATTATCCTATCAAAATGATAGGATAATTTAAAAATTTGATAGGATTACTAAAAAAATTTATTTCAGTTTTTTTAAATTTTTATTGCTCACCAACGATTTCATTTGTGTAATAGCACTACCTGCTTCATGCATAAAGGATTGGAATTCGACCCCTTTAAAATTGGGATATGACTATTTATCCATCAGTTGAAGCTGAGTATGAGGATTGTAATTTAGCAATCAATCCTACTCTGGTTAATGAAAAAAAGATAATCCTTGAATCGATAACTTCGTTTTCAATTCTAAATCCAGCTCAACATATTGACGAAAATTTCTTCAAAGAAAATTGCAAATGCCTTTGTGAAGGGAAAAATATCAATGGTATTATCAATTGGAATTGATGTTATTGGGAAAATATTGTTTTTTATAGTTCTGCAACCAAAGCAACTTCTTTAAATTAATTTTTAAAATTAAATACATCTTCTTGAAGATTCCAGATATATTCTGTAAATTGAATTGAGAGGAACTAATAAATGAACAACATTATTCAAATACATGGCATACAATAAAACATTCAACATAGACTCACTTCTTTTATACAATGAATCAAATAGTGAAGACAAGCATGTTATGCTTAGCAATTGGATTGAAGGCGAAGAACACAGGAATAATACCTACTACTACCCAATCACTTATTATCTTAATGAAATTGAGTTTAACCATGAAGGTATTTATTCAATTAGAAAAGAAATTACTACCAATAACCCCAATTCATTAAATCCACTTCCAATAAGCATTCCGTTAATAAAATTAATTGGTGGAAAAGAAAATAGTGGAATCATGACAGTAAATAATTGCATTGAATTGAAAGAGCAAAAAGGCGATGAATGGATTTTTATTCTTGAAGATAATATGGAGAAGAAATTTCGATTCATTCATGAAATTCAAACTCATCTTGGTTATGGATTGCGAACTGATTAATTTCTAATGTTGTCTTTTTTTTCTTTTCTTTATCGTCAAAATACTTTATGAATTAATCTTCAATTTTATCGCTCAATGAACCTTGCTGAATACAACCAAAAATCTTTATTGCCTGATGCCGATTTAATCAAAGGCTTATTGGAAGAGCATGATGATTACTTACAAGTAATTTACAAAAAGCATAAAAGCTATGCTATCAAATTCATGCAAAAGCAAGCCAATAATCAGAATTATGATGAAGAGTTTAACGACATTTATCATGATGCGGTTTTAGTATTGTATGAAAAAGTGAAAGGTGGAAATTTTACACTTACCTCAACCATTCAAACCTATTTGAATTCTATTTGCCGAAATCAATTATTGGTACGATTCAAGAAAAATAGCCGATTTACCATCATTTCTGACAACAATAGCGATGAATATGATGATGATGGCGAAGGGTTAGAGAACTTACAATGGGATGAAAAAATTTCGGATTGGTTACCTCAAGACGAAAATGATATTAATGGTGAAAGAGTGCAAGCGATGGTTAAATCTTTAGAATTAATGAAAGCTGCAAAAGGTCATTGTTATGAGCTTTTGTCGATGTTTTTTTATCACAACAAAACAATGGATAGCATTGCTCAACACTTTGGATATACCAATGCCGACAATGCTAAAAATCAAAAGTATCGTTGTCAGGAGAAATTGAAATCTTTAACTTTTGAAAACATGCGAAAAGTAAAATAGAATGGGAAACAACGAAAAAATATCGGGGCTTCAAAAAATATTTCTGTCGCAGTTTCAGCAATCTGCTACCAATATTGAATTGCTTAATAGCGAAAAATTTTGGGCTGATTTTTATGAATTATTAACTAATCCAAATGACAACAGCGATGAAATAGTTTCCTTCTTAAACAAGTTGGGCATTGCTGATATTGATGCAGTTTATAACCAGTGTATTGCCTTTAAAGAAAATCATTTACGCAACAATGATAGTCAGTTTGAAAAAGATGCTAAATCTGCATTTACCATTTCCGAACGAAAATCATTAAAGGAGAAATTGGCTTTAACCGATGAACTTTTACAATTTGAATTAACCGACCAAGAAATAATTTCAGCATTCAACATTCAAAAAAAAAATGAACAGATTGAATGGAAGAAAAAATTTGCGGAATGGGATAAAGAAACTGTAACAGAGAAAGCCAATCAAAAAGGAAAAGTAATTTCATTCGCATTCATTAAATACGCCGTTGCTGCTTGTGTTATAGGTGCATTGGTATGGGTAGGCATTGAAGTGAACAAAAACAATACAACCAATTTTGCCAATAATAAAATTGATACAACGCACCAAATTATTAAGTCAATTGAAAAGCCACAATTTGCCAATGCAGTTGTAATTAAAAGTTCAAGAAACATAATTCAAGAGCAAAATATTGGTTATGCGCCAACAGCAGCTAAAGAAATAAAAATAGAAGTTATAGAACTTCAAAATAGAATCCTGTCGATGGAAAAATATTTTTCAAACCAACTTCAAGGAAGAGTAGGCGCACCAGCAGGTGAAGGTCTATTTAGTTATGAATTGAAAAAGGAAATAGATTCACTAAAAAGCATCAACAACACTTATTTGTTTGATGGCAATCATTTGCAGTTATTTACTGAAAATGATTTCACCAATAAAATTCAAGTTCTAAAAACCAACTCGAATCAATATTACTTGAAAGAAAATAAAGCCTATTTTGAAATCATCAAAACCGCTAAAAATATACCTTTGATTCCTGTAACGGATAAAGCAATCATCAATAAAATAGAACGCATTGAATTTGATAACGAAAAATAAACGCTGCCTATCACTTTTATTTTGTGGACTAATTCTTTTAGTTCATTCCATTGCTCATGCTCAAAACCTTACAGAAAAATTTAGCACAACAAAAACTGTGTTTGATAATTTGGTGAATGCTTATGGCAACGCTAAAGCAGCACCAGCATTAGCAATAAACCCAAAAACTGCTTCGCAAAATTTTATTGCTGCTTATATTCCTACACCTACGCCCAAAATTTGTTTGGATGAAAAATTGTATGACCTATGTATGCAAACGGGCAACGATAGCCTAAATGCTTTAGCCGTTATTTTAAGCCATGAATTAGCACATTATTACAACGACCACAGTTGGTGTAGCGATTTTGCATTTGCAGTGAAAGACAAAATAAAAATACCCAAAGCCGATAAAATTGTGCATGAACGTGAAGCCGATAATTTTGGTTTGTACCATGCTTGCATAGCAGGTTACAAGCCATTTGGCATGTACGATAAACTGATTGATAAAGTTTATTTAGCGTATAATTTAACTAACGATAATCCCAACTACCCCACCAAAAACGAACGAAAATTAATTAGTAAAGCAGCACAGCAAGCCATGCAATTGCTGTATGCAAAATATTTGAAAGGGCTGAAAGCATTGAAAACAGAAGCATTTGACACAGCTATAGTTTGCTTTAATGAAGTGAACCAATTTTTTCCTTCCCGTGAAAATTATAACAACTTGGGTGTAGCCAAAGCTTTGAAAGCCTTACACTATAAGCCTTTGGAGAAGATAGAATTTGACAACAAGAATTTTTATTACCCCATACAATTAGATAGCACAAGCCGATTGAAAACCAACAACGATAGAGGTGGCCATGAAATAAACGAAGCCGAAATACAAGCCTTATTGCAAGCTGCAAAAAAAGATTTTGAAAAAGCATTAACGCTGCAACCTGATTATATGCAGGCTTACATTAACTTGGCTTGTGTGTACGATTTAATAGAAAACCCTGAAGCTGGCATTGGTGCTATAAAACAAATGCCTGCTGCCTACCAAAACACCAAAGCCGCCAACCGTATATTGGGCATTTGTTATTACCATGTGGGGAATGAAAAAATGTTTAATAATTGCTTTGAGAAAATAAAGTAAAAAATGGTAAAACCCAAAAAGATTATTTTATTACTGAGTGTTCTTTTTTGTTTTTGTTGTAATGCAATTGCACAGAACTGGAGTAATTATGAAAATGAATACAAGTATTACATGGATTCATCTAACAATGATTTAGCTGTGAAAAAAGCCAAGCAAATGCTTCAGTATTCATTGAGATTGGAAAAAGATTCAACTATAAAAATTTCAACTTGTTATAAATATATTGGAAATGCTTATTCGAGTATACACAATGATTCTGCAAAATTTTACTATGATAAAGCAATTGAGTATTTAAAAAATCATAAGAAAGGAAATTCCATAATTTGCGCTAAGATATTTTATAATAAAGCATTGGTTTTTTATGATGAAAAAAATACGCATCAAGCCGAATTGTGTTTAATTAATTCTCTTGCAATATTGAAAAATTTAAATTGCAGGGATTTTAATTTATCTAATACTTTTCTCAATCTCTATAGAAAAATTGCATTCCAAAAGCATGATGATTCCTTATTTGTAAATATACTTTTAGAAAAAGAAAAATTACTGCTACTGAATAATCTGAGATACACCAAAGATTATGCAGAAATTTGTCAAACCATTGGAGCATTTTATGTTCGAAAAGAGCTACTATCGAATGCGGCAGACTACTTGAATCGGTCTATATTCATTTGTGATTCTATTAATGATACTTTATCTAAAGCATACGCTTATAATTATTTTTGGCTGGGCAATATTTACTCACGAATCAATGCTTTGAGTAAGGCTGAAACAAATTACGAAAAAGCAATTTTATTATTAAAAAAAAACAATCCAGATGATACTGTAAGTGTGAGATTTTGTGAAGATGTTTTATGTGACATTTGTATTTTGTTAGAACATGATGCTAAAGCTGCTGAGTATATAACAAAAAGAAGAAGTAGAATGATTGCATCAGGTAATTTTCAATTAGACAAGTCAAATCTGTTTTATGATTATAGTTTAGCTAAATACTATTTTAGTATAGATAGTTTTTGCAATGCAATACCACTCTTTGAAGAAAATCTAGAGCCCAATATTGAGAATAATCAAATTGATACTACAGAAATAATTAATATTTACTCGAAACTGGTTTTATGTTATGATAAATGTGGTTTTTACAAAAAGGAAAGTAAATTGTTGAAAAAATTTCTTTCTATAAAGATTAGAAATGTTTCGATTGATTCCATGTACAAAAGTAAAAAAGATGCATTATTGAATCTTCTAGTTTCATCTTTTCAAAAGAAAGTTCACGAACAAACAGAAAGAGGATTTATTCAATTAATTACACCAATAGTAAAGCAATTATATGGATTCAAAGAAGATTATTCATTGGAATTATTTCTTGTGATTTTCCATTTAGATTCTTTAGAACAAAAAAATAGTATTAATAATGAGGATTATGTTTTAAGTTATAAAAAAAAAGCATTCCTAATGCATGAGATTGGTGGTTTTAGCAATGAAAATCTTATTAATAACTATGAAATAACTTTGAATGCAACAGAGAGAGTTTTTGGCAAACATTCCGTTTTGTGTGCAGATGTTCTAAATGATTTATCAGCTATCTATTCTGAAATTGGATTGCACGAGAAAAGTAAGTTTTATTTACAGCAAAGTATTGCCATGAAAGAACATATCTTAAGTGACACCTCATCATCAATCATTGAATCATATCTTAATTTAGTAGGTGAGTTTAATAGGGGAGGAAACTACAAGATGGCTTTTGTTACTCTTGAAAAAATAAGAATTATTTTAAACAAAAAGCATAATGATTTTACACTTAAGGCCAATTATTATAAAATACGTTCCGAATACTATCATTATATTAATGATAATCTTAATAGAGAAATCAATTTAGTAGAGGCATATAACACCATTATTCTTGAAACAGATGGCATACCATATCATCCAACATTGGATATTTTATATGGTTTAGTTAATTTTTTTGATGAAATTTCTGACGATGAAAAAAAAATGTTTTACTTGGATAAACTATTATCTGTTTCTAAATCTCTTGGAATAAATAATGAGTATTATCTATCAGGAATGGCAGAAGTATCTAGAAAAATAAATGATGATGACACCTTATCCGTTAAGTCAATCGAAAGTTTTTTAAGTGAGTTAGGCACGAACCTTTCATCTAAAAAAAAATCGGAGTATAATTATTACAAGATAAAACACAATTTAAGCACTCATTATTTACCTATAAAACGAATAGCGTCTTTAGAAGAAATAATTCCTAATTATAAAGAGTTGTTTGGAGAAGTTAATGTAAATACATTGTGCTTGTATAGGGATATTGCTGTGGCATATGAAACTCTTAAACAAAGCGATTCGGCTGCATTTTATTACACTAAAGCATTGCAAACATTTAATGGATTGACCAATTCTTCTAAAGAAAATTATTCCTGCTATAAATTACTTCACGATATAAGCGTCTATTACTCTAAAATTTCAAATCATTGTAAATCCATTTATTGGCTAAACAAATATCTGGACTACCAAAATAAAGATATTAACCAGCACTATTTTTTTCTTGACAACAATGAGCAAAAGCAATATTTGGAATCTAAAATAGTAAATTTGAATTCCCTTTTAGGTGAGATTTTATTATCTAAGTCCTGTTCTTCTTATGTTAATAATGCTTATGAAGTAATTACTGGTTATAAATCTTTACTTCTTAAAAACAGTATTGAAATAAATAAACAGGTTAAGATTTCAGCAAATAGTGAATCGGATTCACTTCAGTTTAAATTGCAAAATCTAAAACAGTATCAATATTTATTGGAAGCCAATGGCGAAAGCCAAGACAAAATTGACGAAGTATTATTAAATATCGAGGAAGTAAAAAGAAAATTACTTTCCGTTTTAAATTACAAATCCAATTTCTTTACGACTAATGAAGATAGTATTTTAACTAAATTAAAAAAGCAAGATGCAATTGTTGAGTTTGTAAAAATTTCATTTACTAATGACAGTTTAGAATATGCTGCTTTTATTTTGCGAAAAGATTCAATACCAAAATTAATTTCAGTTTGTTCTCAAAAAGAAATTGAAGCATTAACTAAACGGAATTCTACACAAAGTGAATCTGAATACATCAAGCAGGTTTATACTTTAAATGGAATTAAGATTCATGATTTATTATGGTCAAAAATTCAAAAGAATATTTCTGGCGCAAAAAATATTTATATTTCAACTGTAGGTGTATTAAACAACCTGAATTTTAGTGTTTTGCTTTTTGATAGCACATCTTCTAATTTAAAAAATGGTTACAATATTTACAATCTTGAATGCACAAATCAAATTCAAAATTTTTCACCACAAGTTAATTTTGATAAAGCCCAAATCAAATCAACAATTGTTTTTGCAGGAATAGATTATGATAAAACAAGAAAAAGTTCTTTATCAAAACACTACCTAATTGATTCGATTAGTTTAACCGATAGTAGAGGCTATAATTCACGATTCAGTTATTTGCCAGGAACATTAATTGAGGCGAATGAAATAAATAATTTTTCACAAAAAGCTGGTATTCAAAACAAATTGTTCAGTGGTGAAAACGCATCTGAAAACAACTTCAAAAAAATATCTAATTATGATAAGCCATTTTTTTTACACATTGCCACTCATGCTTATTATATTCCATTCAGAGAAAACAAAAATGATTTTATCAAATCAAATGACACGAAATCTAAATCAATAAAAAAGTTATTCAAATTCAACCCCGACCCAATGTTAAGAACAGGATTGGTTTTTTCGGGTGCAAACAAAACAATCCTTGATACTAACAAAGTTTCAAATAGTATTGAAGATGATGGAATATTGACTTCCTTTGAAATTTCAAATTTGAATCTTAGTAATTGTAAACTTGTGGTCTTAAGCGCATGTGAAACAGGGTTAGGTGATGTGGATACTAAAAGTAATGAGGGTGTTTTTGGTTTAGAAAGAGCTTTTAAATTAGCAGGAGTTAAAAACATTATAGTAAGCCTATGGAAAATACCTGACCTACAAACTTCTGAATTTATGAAAACATTTTATTCCTTTTGTTTTTCAGGAAATAGCGTTCATGAATCATTTAGAAATACACAACTAGAAATGAGTGCGAAATATCCAATCTATTTTTGGGGAGGGTTTAAGTTAATAGAATAAAAAATGCCACCCAAAAAAAATTGAAGTGGCATTTTGCAAACAAGCATCAAAACAAAATTAGATGATTAAACTGCGATGTACATAGCCTTTTATAGTATCGTTGTAGTAGCCATTGAAATAAGTGTATTCAACATAGCACCAATCGCCATAAGTATTAATAACTCTTACAAAAGTGCCACCCTGCATCACAGTTAAAATATTACCATAAAAAGATGCACTTTGACGTAAATTGGCATTGCTTGAAATATAACCGCTTGGAGTGCTGTTGTTGTAATAATTGCTGCTATAATTGGTAGCAGTAGAATAACTGGTACTTGTGTTTTCACTTCCCCAATGTGCGCCACAATAAGGGCAGGTCATGCCTGCATGTGAATAAATTGAAACTTCATGACCACATGCGCCACAGTGTTTTGATTCGGTAGTGGTAGTGTAAGTTTGTGCATTGGCATTAGCAACAAAAAGTGTAAAAATGGTAGCGAAAATTAAAAGTGTTTGTTTCATTTTGATGATGTTTAGATTGTTTTGAAATGTTGTTTGATTTCCCATCTATAATCAAAATGAAAAGAGGTAACCGATTTTTTGAAAAATATTTTTCAAACGCTTTTAAAAATGAATTATCACATTATAATGTGAGTTTGCCATTTTTCATTATTCACTTCCTGCTTTCTGTTTAGCAAATCACACTATAATGTGATTCTGCTTGTTTTAACAACAGAATACTTTACCTTTACACCAAAATCACATTATAATGTTAGTGAAGCATCTTGGCGAAAGCATCAAAAGCCGCAGAAATGAATTGGGAATAACCCAACCACATTTAGCCGAACTGGCAAAAGTGAGTACCAATACTTTGTATAAATTGGAACGTGGGCAAGGAAATCCATCAGTTGATGTATTGAATAAATTGGCTGAAGTGCTTGGTATGGAACTGAAATTGGAAGTAAAAAAAGAAATAGAAATTAAATGAGAAAAGCAGAAGTATATCGCAACGGAATATTGGCAGGTTTTCTCACCGAAGAAGACCGAAAAAATTATGTATTTAGGTATGAGGATAATTATTTTACCGATAGTACCAAACCTGCTATCAGTCTAACATTACCGAAAACCCAGCAAGAATATAAAAGTGAATTTCTATTCCCATTTTTTTACAACATGTTAAGTGAGGGAGTAAACAGACAATTACAAAGCACACAACTAAAAATTGATGAAGAAGATAATTTTGGGCTGCTAACAGCCACAGCCCAATATGACACCATCGGAGCAATAACTATAAAACCATTGAGCAAATGAATTTAAACGAAATAAAATATTGCCCAGGGACTTTGGCAGAGGGATTTTCTACATACAGCCCAAGTTGTTTACGAAATTTGTTCAACGGCAAAAAAGTAAATCATGTGCTGCAATATGAACAGCCACAACAAAATGAAGATGTTGCCGAACAGTTTATTGAGAACAGAAAACGTATTTCTATTTCAGGAGTGCAAGAAAAATTGAGTTTAATCTTAGATAAAAATATTTTGCGTTTGACAAAAGAAGGCGAACAAGGAACTTACATTTTGAAACCAATACCCAGAGATTTGAAAAAAGTTGACCAAGTTCCTGCCAACGAACATCTAACGATGCAAATTGCAAAACAGGTTTATGGAATAAACACAGCGGATAATGCCATGATATTTTTCAAAAATGGTTCGCCTGCATACATCACCAAACGCTTTGATGTAAAAGCAGAAGGCGAAAAGTGGGGTAAAGAAGATTTTGCAACATTGGCAGGTAAAACAAAAGATAATGCTGGTGCAAATTTTAAATACGAATACAGCTATGAAGAAATGGGAATGCTGATACAAAAATTTGTGCCTGCATGGAGAGTAGAAATTGAGAAGTATTTTTCATTGGTAGTGTTCAACCTTCTTTTTTCAAACGGAGATGCACACCTTAAAAACTTTTCACTGCTTGAATCAACTAAAGGGGACTATTTGCTAAGCCCAGCTTATGATTTAGTAAACACAAAAGTTCATGTTGAGGATTCAGATTTTGCATTAAGCAAAGGATTGTTTGCCGATGAATACAAAAGTGATGAGTTCAAAAAAAATGGTCATCCTTGTAAAAAAGATTTTGTTGAATTTGCTAATCGTATTGGAGTAATAGAAAGCCGAATTGAAAAATTGCTACATCCTTTTTTAGAAAAACAAACATTGGCTGAAACGCTTATCAGTCGTTCATTTTTGAATGAGCAAACAAAGAGAAGATACTTACTCGATTATCAAACTCGTAGAAATTATTTAAACGCTTAAGTATTTTGAAATTTTTTCTGCCAACTTGTTTTACCCAGTGGAATAAAAAAAAGACCCGAGTGCAGTTCTGACGATATGCAAACGGGTGCTATTGGTGTAAATGTAGGCAGTTATTTCATTTTGATAAAACAGTTAAAAACAAAAAGTGCCACAAGTTGTGGCACTTTTTGTTTAGTGGTAATAATAGGGAGAAGAATAAGTTGATGAATAATCAGGAATACTGTAACTATTTGTGTAAGTTGAATAAGATGAGTTATATAGGTTTGTGTTAACGCTTCCACTCAAATCAAGATTAGTGTAGGAAGAACCTAAAGTGTTTCCGTAAGAACCATAATAAGTGGAATTAATTGTGCCATAAGCATTAAAATTGCTGTAGCCAGCATTGTAAGAATCGTAGCCGCTGCCATAAAGATTTACATTAGTTTGTACTGACCAAAAACTATAACCATATTGGTCATAAACATTGGTTGTGATGGTTCCTGAATAACTAAAATTACTGCTTCCAATTTGTGCATCAGCATTTAATACTAAACCCAAAGAGATGATTACGAATGTTAAAATAATTTTTTTCATTTTGATAATTGTTTTGTTTGTTAAAAATGTTGTTTGATTTCCCATCTATAAACAAACAGCGAAGAGGTAACCACTTTTTTAGAAAAAAAAATGAACCCAATTTTAGTAACGGCTGAAATACTGCTCTATCATTACTTTGCAGGCATTGTTCAAAATGAATTTAGGTTTTGATTGATTAGATTCTATCAACCATTTTTGCCAAAAATATTCTAACTTTTGTTCCATCTCAATGTCATTTTGATTTTTACTCTGTAAGCCAACAATCACCCATTTTGTTTTTTTAGAAATGTTTACAGGAACTAAACCAACATCATCAATACTTGCTTTGGTTTGCCAATCATTCATCGTAAGAGCATTTAAAAATTGAGTGCTGGTGTATTTATTTTTTTGTTGTAGCACATGTGTGTTATCGTTGAAATCAAAATATCCATCGGTGATTACGATTACTTTGTTGATGGCATCTGCCATCAATTCATCATTCATTTCGTTGTTAAAAAACTTCCAAATATCTACACCAAAATAATTATCAGATTTTACACCCAAGTTAGCTTGATGATATAATGTAGCAATTAAATTGGGTAACTCTTTTTTCAGTTTTTCAAAGTCTGAATTTTTATGAGCGGCATCTATTTTTGACAAATCTAAACTCAACTTATTTTCAAAATAATCTTGTTGCAATGGGCTGTTTTTTTGAGGAATTATTCTTACCGAAAACCTATCAGTTGATGTGAGAATTAAAGTTTTCCGAGCCGAATCTTCAAACTCTTTGAAAGTTGCCATAATCATACAACTATCTTTTTCTTTTTGATTGGCATTAAGCAACCTATCACTTAAATCAAGCACTACCACAAAATTGTGTTGTGTTGAAATTGGATTTTCATTGTTTCTGTTGCAACTAATGTTGAAGAAAGCAAGTGAAAAAATTATACTAAAAAATAGGATTGATTTCATGGTGATTAATTTTTGTTTTCGATTTGAGTATTTTTTATAAAAACTTTGTTCATGAATTCATTAAAGGCGATTTCACATTCTTTTCTTTCAGGTTCTAATTCGGATGAACCCATCAAGTATTGTTGCCAACCCTTATAAAAACTGGTTAAGTTTCTAGCCAGCTCATCAGGATTACTCATCGCACTTTCCAATTCTTTTTTAAGTTTGTCTAATTCATTTTTCAATATCTCAATTTCCGATTCTAACTGTTTGATTTTTGTTTGCTGTTCTTGAAGCAATACATTTTGTTCTTTCAATGTTGCCTTCAATTCTTTTATCAATAATTCAGCTTTTAAATCAGTATTTTTTTTGTCTTTTTCTTTTAGTAGCATTTCGTAAAGTTGTCCCCAAACTAAATAAGCACAGAAACCAAATAATAACACCAAATAAAAATTGATGCTGCTATAAAACCGCCAATCATTATCAGGCACACCAGCCATTAATTTCAAATCGTGTAAGCCTTTATCAATTTTATAAGCTAATGCTGAATCGGCAATAAAAGCACCCAATACCATTAATGCAGCAAACCAATATTTGTATTTGCTTTTGCCCATCATCATTCCATGCGGCAAAAGCCCAATAGCGAAAAAGAGAAATGCTCCGAAATAAACAAAGATGAGTGAAGCACTTAGTTTAAAAATTCCTTTTGGGTCGAAGATGGAATCTAAGAGCATGGTTATATCTGTGCCAGCATTTGCAATTAATGAATTGGCGTTTCGGAAAAATGCGCTGTTGATTGTTGAAGCATAAAAGAAAATTAAGTAAATTGAAAGCATGCCCAATAAAATCAAGTAAGTCCAATATCTAATTCCTTGATAATCGCTAACAATTTTTTTGTCAATAGCATCAATTTTTATTTGCTTGATTTCATCTTTAATATCGTTGATGATATTTTGGATGGAAGGGATTTTAATTTCTATTATGGTTTGTTTTTCGCCTTCAACTTTAAATCTTTCTGAATCTTTAGTCTGAATATTATTTTCAATTTTCTTTTTCCGAAGTGTGTGTTCTTGTTCCGAAAAACCTTCATCAGCAATATGCCCTTCTTTAATCCATTCCAAATGTGTTACGAATGATTTTGCAGCACCTCTATTATAGCCTGCTTGAATAAAAGCATAATCTGAAAGTCTTATTTTTTGACTACCTGTTGTTGCTTCATTGCTTTGATTTTCTGGTAATTCTTTTACTTCTGTTGAATTATTGTTTTGCATAAAATTTATTTTCTCGTTGATAAGCGAAGCACAAAAAGGTAACCGAAAAAGCCAATAAAAATATTTTTAAAAAAAGATGGTTACCTGATTTCAGTTTTGGTATGAATGGGTAGAAACAATAAAAACAGGGTAGCCGAAAACTGAATAGAGTAGGCAAAATAATTCAAGCAAAAACATGAAAAATTTATACAACATCCTTACAGTCCTTTTTTGGATTTCAGTTATTTATGGAGCCTATCATTGGATTCAGATGGCAAGTATCACTCCAATTCAGAATGATGGAGCATCAACTTTTGGATTTGTTTTAGGTACAACTTTAGCAGCATGTGTTATCCCTGCTCTTATTTTATTGATTAGATATTTCGTAGGCAAAAACAATTCAGAAGAATGAAAAACTACCTTAAAATCATTTTCAAATTGAGCTTAACAATCTTGACAATTATTTTTTTTAGTGGTGTTTTTAGGGGATGTGTTAATGGCGCATCAACTTCTTCGGGAAAAGGAATCGGATTGTTTTTTGCTACTTTAATCTGCGGAACTTTGCTTTATTTAATTTGGAGCTTTCCGAAAAATCAATAAATATTATGGAACCATTAGATAGACTATTGCTTGTTTTCAAAGCGTTTGTTTTAATTTTTATCATCAGATTTTTAATAAAAAAAAACAACCCCGAAAAATAACGACTTAACTACCATCAAAAACCAATCACCAACAAACAATACTAAAATCATGAACGACCAAATTGAAGTATTTCTTAGCAATGCACAATAATATACACCTACTTTCCGATACAAAATTTCCCAAAAATGGTTCCTAATATATCTCTGTCGTGTTGTATTTCGCCAGTAATTTCGGCTAATGCATAAAGTGCATGACGAAGATGAAATGCAATGATATCAGTCATTTCATCATTTTCTAAACCTTGGCGTACTTCAAATAAAATAGCAAATGCTTTTTGTAGTTGTTCAACATGACGAGCATTGCTTACAATCACACCTTCATAATTAGCTGCATTTTCTAAAGCCGTAGAATAAATTAATTGCTTTAGTTCATCAATATTTTTTTTCTCCTTTGCGCTGATGTTCTGAATTCTGAATTCTGAATTCTGAATTCGAAATTCATTTTTTTCATCAATTTTATTAGCTACCAAAATCAATTTCTGATTTTCAATTTTCAGTTTTTCAATTTCAGTTTTCAAGTCCTCCTCATCCATTTCATTCACATCAAAAACATATAAAATCAATTGTGCTTCTTTAATTTTTTCGTACGATTTTTCAACACCAATTATTTCAATTTCATCGTTTGATTTTCGCAATCCTGCGGTATCAATCAATCTAAAAATAATTCCGTTTATGTTTAATGATTCTTCAATCGTATCTCGTGTAGTGCCTGCAATACTACTTACAATGGCTCTGTTTTCTTTTAATAATGTATTTAGCAAAGTTGATTTTCCTGCATTTGGGTTTCCTACTATTGCCGTAGCAATTCCATTTTTCATGGCATTGCCCAATTGAAACGATTGAATTAATGGCGATAGTTTATTTTGCAATTCATCTACCAAATCAAACAATTGTTTTCTATCAGCAAACTCTACATCTTCTTGCGAAAAATCTAATTCCAATTCAATCAATGATGCAAACCAAATTAATCGTTCACGAAGATTTTTTAATTCGCTACTATATCCGCCACGAAGCTGTTGCAAAGCCACTTTATGCGCCGATTCATTTTGCGAAGCAATTAAATCTGCCACAGCTTCGGCTTGCGATAAATCCATTTTGCCATTTAAAAAAGCACGTTGTGTAAACTCACCAGGTTTGGCTAATCGGCAATCACTTTTTAATAATGCTTCTAAAATTTGTTGTTGAATAAATACCGAACCATGACATGAAATTTCAACCACATCTTCGCCTGTATAACTATGAGGATTTTTGAAAAGTGTAACAACTACTTCGTCAATAATTTGTTCAGTTTTTTGTTGTTTTGGATTTGTAATCCACAACTCATGAGTTCCGATATGATTCGGAACGGATTTGTAATCCGATTTAACAACAACTATTTTTCCAAAATGAGCTGTGTAACCTTTTTGTTCTATCAGATTTTTTCCTTTAAATATTTTTGAAACATTTTGAATTGCATCATTGCCCGAAACACGAATAACAGCAATACCGCCAACGCCAGGCGCTGTGGCTATTGCAGCAATAGTATCTGAAATAAAAATAGTAGGATTCATGTTAGGCGAATGATTTTTTATTTTTTAAATCCTGAATTACAAGCAATGCAATTATCCAATAAAAAAACGGACCCACTTTTACAGCTTCAATTAAATCACTCAACATATTATCAAATAACACCACCACAAATGCAATGATTAAACCCATCACAATAATTTGTTGATCTTTATTTTTTGTTTGATGATAAATTTTTTCGGCTTTTATTAATACTACAATGCAAACCAATAAAAACAAAAACAAACCAATAATACCTTGTTCGGCAAATGTGAAAAGCAAATAATTATGCACCGTACTTCGTTCAACGTTGCCGCTTACATAAGTAGTAAATAAGCTTACAGCATAGTTTTTATAATTAGCCACAAAGCCGCCTTGCCCAAAGCCTGTTATAGGTTTTTGTTTTCCCATTTCAAATGCTGCTACCCATCTGTATAATCTTTCGGCGCTACTTACATCGTTTAATGTTTCTGTAGATTCTAAATGGTCCGACAGATTATGATGCATGATTGTTTTCTTATAATCGGGTGCATATTGCATGTACCTGTTTTCGAAAGTAAGAAATGAAATTACCAATACTATTGCCACCGAAGCCACTATCAATGCAGGTTTTATCATTTTCCATTTAAATACAAAATATACAGGTAGGCAAATTAAAATAGCCAACCAAGCTGTTCGGGTATAAGAAATAAAGATGGCGAACACAAAAATTAATTTAGTGATGTTGATTAAAATCTTTTTCAAATCGCCTTGTTTATACCAAGTAGAAGCAACAAATAAGAAAGGAAAAAATATACTTAAACCACAAGCATAATCAACATGATTTTTATAAAACGGAACCGACATCATATTGCTATTATCAAATTGAAAACCATGCTGCCAATGATTATACAAAGTATAAATCATCACAAATAAGATTGGATAAAACAACAACCAAAATGCTAATTTAAAATGCTTTTCATTTTTAATTACTAAGGGTGTAACTAGCAGAAAGGCTGTGATATACCAGCTTTTAGCCAATACATATTTTAATGAAACTAAAGGCACTGTACTAAATGTGGCTACAATTATATACCACAAAAATTGAATAAAAAGGATTTGAATTAATGGATGTTTTAAAAACTGAAAATGTGCTGCATCTTTTTTCGAAATCAAAAAAATGAAATAGCAAAGCATCAAAATTGCCATCAAAGGTTCGGTTGGTAAATCGGTTGAAAGACTACCAATAAAAATAGGAGTACATAATGGCAACGATGCCAACATGATAAAATAAACTGTTCCGAAATTTAAAATTGTAATGGCCAATCCTGCTGCCATTACAGGCAATAAACACAGGGCATATAGTTCAGTATAAAATCCTAACAGCACACAAGCCATGCTGGCAAAAGCTGATGTATAAAGCCATTGCTGCGGATAGTTTGAAATACTGTATTGAAGTTTTTGTTTCAATTATATAGTATGGCTTTATAAAAAATACGAAGTATTTATTGTTGATTTTTCTATGCCATCTTTTTTCAAATTAAATATTTTGAAAATGTAGAGTAAGCATATTCTATCAAAATTATTTATACCAATTAATCTATGTGGTTAAAATGATTTTTAATTTTCTAACTGCGGCTTAATGCTTTTCCATTTTTCAATTACCATTAATGAAATGGTGCTAACTAAAAGTGTAATTAATAAGGTAGCAATAATAATTAACGAACGCATGGGCTTGTCTTTCTTTTCAGAAGCGTAAGCTTTTTCAATGCTATTTACAGTTGTAAAATCATTGTTAGCAGCCGATTCAAACTGCTCGTATAATTTATTTAAAATGCCTAAATCTTTAATGGCATTTTGTTTTTTCAAATCTAAAGTATTTATAACATCGCTGCTTGCATTGTGTAATCTCAAATAGGTTAATGTATCTGTTAATTGATTTACCTCGTTTTGTTTAATGTCTTTATTGGCTTTCATCAAAGCAATACTTTTTTCATTATTGCTAATAAAAAATTGCTTATTAATATTATCGGCGGTAGCTACAATATCATTAGATATTTCGGCAGCCGTTTTAGCATCAGTATCCCAAATAGTAACTTCAATAGCGCCTAATTCGTTTCTCACCATACTACTATTATCTTTAAATTCTTCACGAACTTTAGTAGCATAATATTTAGTGGTTGAATCTATTTTATAATGCGAACCTAAATGATATTTATTGATGATATAACCATTAATAGCTCCTGATTTACAAATTTGTAAAACTCTATCTACATCGCTTTCGGTTCCAAAATATTCTAATGGAAGATTGCCAGCCTGTTCACGAAATAAATTTTGTCTATCATTCATAGCAGGATTAGCAGCATAAAAAATAGCTGTTGATTTATAATAGTTGGGCATTAATAACGAAACAATTATAGCAGCTACCAAAGCTACCACCATTATTATAGTTACGGTTTTACGCCATTTCCATAACACTTTAAATACATCAAACAGATTCAGATTTTGATTATTCATTTAATTAAAATAAAATTGAAAAATTGTTTTGCAAGATAGCAAAACGAAAAGAGATGAAAATAATTATTGCTCTATTTTAAATATCGAGCCGCCATCGCCCACCATCCAAACAGTTTTTTTGTCGAATGTATACAATCGCCTTACTGTTAAATCGCTAAAATAATCTGATTTTTTCCAGCTATTGCCACCATCAGTTGTTTTTAATAATAAACCATTTACACCACATATATACCCTGTTGAAACATCGGTAAATAAAATATCGGTAAACTGCCAAGTGGCATTTAAAATATTATTTCCGTTGCGATGTGTACGCCAAGTATCGCCACCATTCACGGTTTCTAAAATTGTTCCTTCTCTGCCAATGGCAAATCCATTTACATCATCAAAAAAAAATAAGCCACAAAAATTATCGCCTTTTGCATTTAATATTTCCCAACTTCTGCCTGCATTAATAGTTTTATAAATTGCACCAAAAGCAGCTATGTAGCCAATGTTGGCGCTTGTAAATGTAATGGCATGTAGTTGTCGTTTAAAATTTTCGGCATGCCAAATACCATTAACGTTGCGTTGCAAAATACCACTGCTGCCAATGGCAATTAATACTGAATCGCTTGGTGCGGCTATTCTATCTAAATCGCTCCATTCGGCTGTTTGATAGTTGGTAAATCTGTTACCTAAATCGGTTGATTGAAAAATATTGCCCGTAATACCTGTAGTAAAAATATTTTTATTTTGCACTGCAATACCCGATAAAACCCATTTGCTAATAGAATCTTTTAAATGCCAAGTATTGCCACCATCAAATGATGAAAGCATTTGCCCGTTTGAATATCGAACGCCACCTACTACAAACGCAGTATCTTTATTTATAAAAATAATGTCTTGAAAATTTTGTCGAGAAAGTGTATCAACTACTATTTGCGTAATATTTAATGCAACTTTTTTTCGGCATGAAATTATTATAGCCGAAAAAAATAATGCCACTAAAAAGTACTTAGTAAAGCGTTGAATCATGCACAAAAGTAAATAAAAAAGCCCTGTTGTTTAGAACAGGGCTTAGTTAATTATTTAGTTAAAAGTTCTTTCAATTTATCACGTAAAATAAATTCATCGCCTTCTACATATCCTGAATGTGTGAAAGCAATTTTTCCATTTTGATCAAACACAATTGTGTAGGGTACGCTTTGAAAATTTAGTGCTCGTTTTAAATCTTGATTAGGATCTATTAATGTTGTAAAGTCCCAACGTTGCCCATTTACATACGATTTCACTTTGGCAACATTTCTTGAATCATCAATTGAAACGGCTACAAAATCAAAATCTAAACTCTTTTTCCATTCGGGCATTACCTCCGAAATATTATTGATTTCTTTTTTACAAGGTACACACCAAGTAGCCCAAAAACTAACCACAGTAATTCTACCTTTTTTAATTACATCCGTAAAATTTACATTTTCGCCTTTCACATTTTTTAGTGTTACGCTTGGAATGTCTTGCGCTTTGGCTACAAAAACAAAACTTAATAAACTTAATGCTACAATTATTTTTTTCATGATTAATAAAAATTATTTGATGAATGTGTTTTCAAATACAATACCAAACCTACATATAATTGCAGAATTAGCCAAAAAAGTTTTTTATGCTACTATATTTGCAGCCTCAAAACAAATGGAGATTTGTCCGAGTGGCCGAAGGAGTACGCCTGGAAAGCGTATATACGGGTAACTGTATCAAGAGTTCGAATCTCTTAGTCTCCGCATTATTTTAATTATTCTTGTACATTTCAATCAACTGCGGATTTTTTTCTTTGCTGCGTATTTCGGTTAAAATGCTGTTCAACACTGCTATTCTATCTTTTTGTGTATCATCATTATATTTTGTTTTAAAATGTTTGATGGCTTCGTAAGCCGCCAATCGCACCATGTATTCTTTATCGTTTATGGCTACATCTTCTAATTGCAAAGTTCCTTTTTCAATTACAGGTTCGGGCATACGATATAAATAATTTGAATACTGATTGATGAATGGATATAGTTGATTACCACTTTTTGTTTTTAAAATTTGGGTAAAAAATGTTTGATGTTCGGGCGTTCCTTTATCGCCATATACTTTTGCAATAGCATTTTGAACAGTTGAATTTGTTTCTTCTTCAAATTTTTTGCAAGCCACATACATACTACCCGAAGCCGTGTAGCTTAAAGCTTTTAGCGCTTCGGCACAAACTGTATACGAGCTATCCATCGTAGCATTCATAAATATTGAAGTGTATGATGCAGGCATTTTTGATGAACCTAATTTTTTAACAGCCGCTGCTCTAATCATAGCTTCATTATCTTCGGTAATTAAATTTATTAAAGATGGCGCTGCTCTAAAAGTGCCTATCGAATCATTTACATAAATATTTTCAGCAGCATATTTTCTAATATTTTTTATTGGCGATTTCATGGCATTTATAAATAAATCACGAACCGAAAAATTGCTTTGTTGCAGTGGTGCTGCATATTCTAAGGCCTCCATTTTATCTTTATATAATGGCGCATTATAAAATTGAAATAAAAATTCGGGCAATGTTTTGTTATCATTTTTTTCGCAAAGCAAAATTTTATCTGCCTCTACATTTACCAAATCAGGTTTTTCATCACCATACATTTTAAACTCTTGACGACGTTTATCTACCCAAAATTTATAGGTTCGTACAGCACCTTTGCTATACAAATCTATTTTAATAGGAAACCTGAAAACAGCTAATGATGGCTCATCTTGCGTTTGTTCAATGCTTACAATTTGTTGTTTTAATTGATTATTGTAATTGTATTTAATATTAAGTTTTGGATGCCCAGCACTAAAATACCATTGATTAAAAAACCAACTTAAATCCATTCCTGTTACATCTTCAAACACTAATCTTAATTGTGCAAATTCTGCATTCGAATATTGATACTTGGTTAAATATTGATGTAGCGATTCGAAGAATGCAGAATCGCCAACCATCTTACGAAGCATGTGTAAAACCCTAGCACCTTTTTGATAAGTATGCCTATCAAATAAATCATCGGCTTCATTGTAAGTGTATCTTACAATAGGTTCAGTTTTTCTTCTGGTTTCAGTTAAATAGGCTTGTACATCATCGTCTAACTCAGCATCAGCCTCGTTTTTACCATACGCATAATCTTTCCAAATATATTCGCCGTAAGTTGCAAAGCCCTCATTCAAGCTTATATTACTCCACGATTCACAAGTAACCAAATCGCCAAACCATTGATGAAATAATTCGTGTGCAATTACATCTTCATTTGTTTTATCTAATAATTCACGACTGTTGCGTTGCAAAAATTCGCCATGCAAAGTGGCGGATGTATTTTCCATTGCACCCGATACATAATCGTGTACTACCACTTGCGAATATTTATTCCACGGAAAATTATATTTCAATGCTTTGCTAAAACACTCCATCATCTGTAGCGTTTTACCAAATATTTCATCTGCATATTCTTGATAAGTTGGGTCAACATAATATTTTACATCAATGCTATCTCTCCAGTGTTCATCAGATATAGCAAAGTTTCCAACCGCCATCATAAATAAATATGGCGAATGTGGTTTGTTCATTATCCAAATATCGGTTTCGGTTGAATCATTATTTATTTCAGTAAATTTTTTTTCGCCATTTGATAACGAAACCATATCCATCGAATGTTTAATTCTTATTTCGGCAGTTGTTTTTTGATTAGGTTGGTCAATGGTAGGAAACCAACAAGATGAAGCTTGTACTTCGCCTTGTGTCCACACTTGCCTTGGTTTAGTTTTATCTTTTCCATCAGCATTTATAAAATATAAGCCTTTATCATCGGCAATTGCTTTCCCTTTTTTTGGTCGGCGTTCGTTAGGTTTGGCTACATAATCTATAAAGATTTTATATTCTTCATTTGCTAAAAAAAGCTTTGGCAATTTTAATTTTATTTGAGCCGAATCGTATAAATAAAATACATCTATTGTATCATTTTTTAAATTTATTAATGCCACACGATTTAAGTTAAATCCTTTAGCATCAAGTGTTAGCGAATCGGTAGAATAATAATGTGGTTTTAATTTCAAGGTAGCTTTTCCATTCAAGCGGCATTGTCTCCAATCAAAATCTACACTCAATTTAGTATCTATTAAATCATTTATTTTTTGTGATGAAGCTCTATACAAAAATTGTTTGGCAGCGCTTATTCTTACGGTATCCATTGATACGTATCTAATTTGTTTTGCCGAATCTAATTCGGAAAAATGAGGGTTAGCAAATAAATGAATTGATAATAAAACAAACGAGGCAAAAAGCAAAAAATGTTTTTTCATGTGGCGCATAAAATATTAGTTTGTAAAGTTGCTACATTTTTTTAATAATGAAAATGCAAAAGCAGTTACATTTGTAACAATGAAAATAAAAGAAGCCATTTATACTGGAAGTTATGTTGATTGGGAAAAGATGAGCGCCGAAAAATTGCCCGAGCTGGCTTTTGCTGGCAGAAGCAATGTGGGCAAATCATCGCTGATAAATTATTTATGTAATCAAAAAAAATTGGCGCATACATCATCGCAGCCTGGCAAAACACAAACTTTTAATTTTTATAAGATTAATAAAAATTGGAATTTGGTTGATTTACCTGGTTACGGCTATGCAAAAGTTTCGCAAAAAATGAGAGCTGAATGGACACAGCGCATGTTACAATATTTTAAAAACCGAGAACAACTAACCGTTGTTTGTCAGTTAATTGATGCTCGAATTCCACCACAAAAAATTGATATTGAATTTGCCGAAGCACTGCATAATTTAGAAATACAGTTTATAAATATTTTTACAAAAGCTGATAAAAAATTGGGCAACAAGCCACAGGCAAACATTGCAGCTTTTCAAAAAGAGTTGAAATTGAAAATAAAAAAAGTGCCTTTTCATTTTGTAACATCAGTATCTGATAGAGCAGGAAGTGAAATGTTACTGAATTGGGCCGCTTCGCATTTGGGTGTGAAATAAGATTTTAAACTGTATGGAAATAAAAAAGGTTGCTGAAAATTTTCAGCAACCTTTTTTATTTAATTAAACCAATTTTTTATTCTGCAATTGAAGCCTTATTTTCAAAAATAATTTCATACGCTGCGTAAAGAATACAATACGATAACGGAAGTGTAAAAAGCACACCCAAACCTAAACATAAAAGACCTCCCATGTTTAATAGAAACAAAGTAATAGATAATAAAATAAATGTTACATATTGCTTCAATACTACTTTGGCGCTTACTTTCATGGCTTCAATTACAGGCAACCCATACACATGAATCAATGGATATACAAGCGCAAATAATTGATAAACCAACATAGCTACTAATAAGCAAATTGCAAAAATTCCTAATACTGGAGCTAACAAACTTATCATTTCTCTAATACCATCTGGCGACTTATAATCAATTTTAATCAACATAAATATTTGTGAAAACAAAGTAATGAAAACTGGAATAAATATTATTACCATTATTATTCCTGATAACAAAATAAACAATGCATTATCACCCATTTTTTTAAATCCCTTGGTGTAATCATTTGTTGTAACACTTCCCGAAGTAGAGATAGAATTAGCAGAAATAAAAAATCCAGCAGCAAGAGCTGGCGCTAAAATAAATGAAGTAGCTATACTTACAAAAGGAATTAATCCGATGGCGATAATGATAGCATATCCTATAATAAAATATAGTACATAGCCCCATATATTCTTTTTCCAAATTTCGGAGCCATTGCTCCAAGCATCGCCAATGCTAAGATTGTAGCCATTTTGCAAAATATCATCAATACTTTTTTTTGAGCCCGATGATTGCGGTTGATCTAAAATACTTTCCATAAATAAAATTGTTTGAAGTTGTTTAAATTAAAATTCAGTACTAAAAATAAGAAAAATAAAATCACTAAAATGAAAAATATTTTTGATGGCAGAAATAAAAAAAACCCTTCCGAAATTATTGGAAGGGTTTGTTTATTTGGTTTTGGTTAAAGTGTGAAGTGATGGTTGTCGTTTCACAGTTCAAATATAGAAACATATTTTTCTGCAACACAATTTTTATTGCATCATATTTTCCACAATTTATTTTTT
>JBEEMV010000037.1:0-3620 GCA_041192505.1 Bacteroidota bacterium | reverse complement strand
CAATAGTAGCATTATTAGCCATTGCTACTACACTTCCTGTTGATGAAGCCGAACCACCAACTGTATAAAGTGTAAATGTAGGCGATGCCGATAAAGCATTTGTAGAAACATAAATATTTCCTGTATTAAGTAATACATACAAAGTATTAGGGTCGGCAATACAACTATGAACACTTCTTATGGCAGAATTAAATGAACTAATTTGTGTCCAAGTAGGTGTAGCTGCTGACAAATTGGTTGTTCGCCAAACATCTTGCTCACCCATAAACCCTAGATTAATATTTGTACGATTAAAGCCGAAAGTATTCCAATTGGCTGTTGGTAAGCCATAAGTTGTTGATGAACCAGATAAATTTGCCTGCCTATTAGTTCCATCATAATAAATAAAACCATTAAAATCGGCAACACGTTTTGCATAATCATCGCCACCACTTATGGTAAACCAACCCGATGCATTGCCATATAAACGAGCATTATCTTGTGTACCAATGCTTACAAAATCTTTGTTCGTCATAGCACTAATACCTGCATTGTTTCCTATTTCAAAAGCACCTATTCCACTGCACTTTGGTGTCCAAATAGTGCCGCCATTGGTGCTAAACCATATTCCGCCATCATTACAAGAAATCAATAAATTATTATTGAATGGTGCTGTTTCTAATTGATGCATATCGGTATGAACATTCGAAGCCCATTGGGTTAATTGAGTCCATGTTGCACCTGTATCCGTTGATAGCCAAGTATTGTGCGACTGCAACCAAATTTTGGCAGGATTAGTTCTATCTAACCAAATAGCATTGTTATAATTGCCTTGTCCTGTTAAAGTACCTGATATGCCTGTACCACTATACCAATTTATATAAGTTCCGCCTTCTGCTTTTTTTAATCTAAATGTATTTCCTCCATTAGTTGATAGATAAACAATTCCGCCACCACCAATCATTTCATAATAAACAATATTAGTGTCTGCTGGCGTAAGACCAATTCTTGCACCACCAGTTGTATAATTTACGGCATAAGTAAATCCAGGTAATAACTCTGTCCAATTATCACCAAAATCGGTAGATTTATAAAGCCTTGGATTATTATCTTTTGTACATGCGTATAATGTTTTTGAACCTGTACCTGGGTTCATTCGCATATCTACAAACTGAAGAGTGGTTGAAGTTTTTGCAGTCCAATTTGCACCACTATTTGTAGATTTATAAATTCCTTTATTTGTGGCTGCTATAAATTGTGAAGAATTTAATGGATTTTGAATCATGTGTACTACTAAGCAATTGGTAAGACTTGTAGCATTAAATGTAGTACCACCATCAGTTGATTTTAAAATGCCCGAACCATTTGAATAATAATTGGCATCACCAGTTCCTAAAAATATATTTTGGTCATTTGTATAATCAATACAAAGTGAAGCACAACTTCCAGTTAAATTTTCAGTACCAGATTTTACACTCCAAGTTGTTCCTTTATTTGTTGTAACAAAAAAACCACCTTCAGCAGTTACAGCATACATTTTCATTGAATCTGTTGGATGATGCTTTAATTGCGAAATCCTTGTCATACCGTTAATCTGCCCAACTAAATTGGTTGGAAATGTTGAGCCACTGGTTTGCGACCAATTAGCTAATTGAGCATCAACTTTTATGAAATTAACAAACAATAAAACCGTAAATAAAATGTAATTTTTTTTCATGGCTTAATGTTTATTTTTAATTTCAATTTCTTTCAATTCATTACGTTGCTGATCAATTAACTTTTGTTGTTCATCTAAAGTCATAATGGTTCCATCGGGCTTTACCCATGGTTTAACACGTTGCACCCAACCTTTAAATTGCTTTACTTCGTAGGCATACATTTTTGCATCTTTATTATTTCTTTCTTCTCTTCTTTTTTCTCTCTTACTTTCAATTTTGTTGGCATCTTTTAAACCAACTTCAACTTCAAATGCATCCATGCCTTCTTCTTCACCAGCTTCACATGGCAACTTTTTTTCTTTCCAAAATTCACGAAAAGCTTTTATGGTTTCAAAATAATTTGCTGTTGGGTCGTTCATCATCTGAATCCAAACGGGGTTATTTCTATATTTTTTTTTGCTTATTGATTGCTGTGCTATGCTAAATTTCGAAACCAAAAAACATAGAATCAACAGCAATAAAATTTTACTTTTAATCATAAATTAGGTTTTGATTTAATATTTCAATTACCCAAAGTAAACCATTTTATTCAAATAATACAATTCAAATTTCGTTGTGTGTAACTACAGTTACATGGTATCAAAACTTTTATTTTTTTTGTTGTATCAAATTTTAAAATGAAAATTCGTTTAATAGCTATTATTTTATTGGTTTTAAGTACCATAGTTTTTGAAAATTGCAAAACTGTACATAAAACAAAAACACGTATTGAAGGCACAAGAGTTAGCCGCAATGCCATTTTAGATACTTTAAGGCAGCCCGATTTAAAATACAATTGGTTTTTTGCAAAAGCGAAAATTGAAATTGAAGATTCGAAAAATAACAATACCGTTAATGCTATTATCAGAATGAAAAAAGATAGCGTAATCTGGATTTCATTAAATGCTATTTTAGGAATTGAAGTAAGTAGAATTTTAATTACGCCAGATTCGGTTAAGCTTTTAGATAAATTTAATAAGCGTTATTATAAAAAAGATTTTAATTACATTAAGCAGATAACACATATGCCCGGTTTAACTTTTGATATATTGCAACGTGCAATTACGGGCAGCGAAATTGGGTTTGAAAACAAAAATCCGATTGTAGAAAAAGTAGATAGTGCTTATAAAATATTAACTACCGAAAATCAAGTTCAAAATATTATTTGGGTAAATGCCTTAAATTTAACACTCAGCAAAAAGCAATTAGAAGACCGTGTAATTAACCAAAATTATGAAATGAATTATGCCGATTACAGATTATTGGCAGATAGATTATTTTCATTTAAAAGAAAAGTAAAAATTCAAAGCCAAGCCGATAATAATTATCAATTAAGTATTGATTATAACAAAGTAACATTAGATGAGCCACAACGAATTCCATTTAATGTACCCGAAAAATACGAAGTAATAAAATAAAAAAAAGTGATAAAAATTTTCAAAAATATTGTTCCTGTTATTTTATCCATACTGTTTGTATGTATTTGTGCTGCTGCATTTGCACAAAATACAAATCGTGATGATTTAGAAAAAAAGAAAAAAAGATTATTAGAAGAAATTGAAGAAGCACAAGAACAATTAAGCAAAACCCGAGTTACTAAAAACTTAAGTTTAAATCAGGTATATGCTTTAAAAAATAAAATATCTGCAAGGCAAAAACTAATTGCCAACTACAATTCGCAATTAAATAATATCGAATCATCAATTGGCAATACACAAAAGCAAATTAAAACTTTAGATATAAGATTAGATTCATTAAAAGCCGAATATTCAAGACTTATTTTAAAAGCCTATAAATCGCATGGCGAATTAGATAAAGTGCTTTTTATTTTTTCGGCTTATGATTTTAATGATGCCTTACTTCGTATCAATTATCTGCATCAATATAGTGATTATAGAAAGCAACAAGCTGCTTTAATTAAGGATACAAAAGTTCAACGTATTG
>JBEEMV010000036.1:0-10677 GCA_041192505.1 Bacteroidota bacterium | reverse complement strand
AATGAATAAATATTAGCAAAACATCCTTTTGCTATCTTTGTAAATATGTTTACCGCCACCACACAAATACGAGTTAGATACGCCGAAACCGACCAAATGCGCTATGTTTATTATGGCAACTATCCGCAATATTATGAAGTAGGCAGAGCCGAAGCTATAAGAGAAATAGGTTTTACTTATAAGCAACTAGAAGATATTGGTGTAATGATGCCCGTGGTAGAAATGAATATCAGATATTTTCGCCCAGCATTATACGATGATTTATTAACCATAAAAACTACACTTACCGAGTTGAATAAATCAAAAGTAAGATTTCATTCTGAAATATTTAATGATAAAAATGAATTGCTAAATCAAGGCACAGTAACGCTTGTATTCGTATCCTCTGCGGATATGAAACGGGTGGATATGCCGCAAGTGCTTTTTGAAAAACTGCAACCTTATTTTGTGTAAACCAACTTCCGCATTTAAATAAATCTTGTATCAATTGGTTATATAAATATTCGGGTTGGTATTACTAACATTTCAATCTGAATATTTTTATAAAATTTATCATTACTAAATCTTATTTTTACAACATGAGTAAAGCAAATATTAAAACACAGAACTTTGAATTAAAAGGATTACCAAAGCGTACCGTAAAACCACGAAATAGTGGCTTTACCATGGTAATGGATAAAGGATTAAGCACACCCGAAGTAGAAAATTTTTTAAACATAGCATCGCATTATACAGATGTAGTAAAGCTTGGCTTTGGTACTGCTTACGTAACCATGAATTTAGATGAAAAATTGGCCGTATATCGCAAACATCATATTCCATTTTATTTTGGCGGTACATTGTTCGAAGCATTTATAGCCCGTAATCAGTTTAACGATTATATAAAAGTATTAGATAAATACGAAATGGAATTTGTAGAAGTAAGTGATGGTTCACTTGAAATACCGCATTCAAAAAAAATGAAATACATTGAAATTTTAGCCAAAAAAGGGTTAAAGGTTTTAAGTGAAGTGGGCAGTAAAGATGCCGAAAAAATATTCCCACCATACCAATGGATTGAATTGATGGAAACCGAATTAAATGCTGGTGCTTATAAAGTAATAGCCGAAGCTCGTGAAGCAGGCAACATGGGCATTTACAGAGGTAATGGCGAAGTACGTGAAGGGTTGGTACAAGAAATTTTAACTAAAATAAAAAAGGATAAAATTATTTGGGAAGCTCCTCAAAAAGCACAACAAACATGGTTTATAAAATTGTGTGGTGCTAATGTAAATTTAGGAAACATTGCCCCCAATGATGTAATACCTGTTGAAACTTTACGCATTGGTTTGCGCAGCGATACTTTTCATCATTTTTTAGATAATGAAAAATGATGCAACTATATTGTTATAATACATATCTTATCTAAAAACATTAATTAAATATTTTAAAATGAATTTTATAAAATCGATACTTTTTGTAGTTTGTATATTGTTGTTTAATAATTCAAATGCACAATTAGCTTGCTTTACCGATACGACACATAAAAACATTGTATTTCCAATAAGTAGATGTATGCCATTTAATATGAATTTGGATAATTGTTCTCGTCGTAATTTCGATTCAGTAGTTTGGCGAATTAGATATTCTTCAACTTTTGATTGTTTAAATTCATCAGTTATTAGCGATATTAGCTATAGTGGCATCTCGGTAAATAATTCAATTAATATACCCATTAATACAAATGGTTCGTATGCAGTTACTCTATACTTATTTAATAAGTTGATAGGGCAAACGCCAATAGATTCATTTACAAATTGTGTAGCCGTATTAAGTAATCCTATTAATACTATTCTCACATCTAATAGTTGTATTGGATCAGTGTATAATTTTGGTCATAATAATATTACAATATCAGGTAATTATGTAGATAGTTTAACCAGTATGGATGGCTGCGATTCAATAGTAAGCCTTGGTATTACTTTTTTTCCACCGCCTGTTTTATATTCTTATAGTGTAAATTTATGTAGTGGCACTCCTTATACTTTTAATAATCAGGTATTAACCACATCGGGCAACTATTTAGATACCTTAGTTTCATTTGCCGGTTGCGATTCATTAGTTCAACTAAAATTAAAATATAGTGGCTCACAAGTTTCGGTTTATTATACCTCAACTTTATGCTACGGGCAATATCAAATATTTTATGGCGATACTATTCGAGCTACTGGTACTTATTTCGATACACTAACATCTACAATGGGTTGCGATTCTATTACAGCATTAAATGTGGTAGTATTAAATCCTATTCCGCCTGGTACTACTTATGATACTATTTGCTTTGGCGGTTCTTTTCAATTTAATAGCAACTTAATAACTGCGGCAGGAACTTATATAGATACCATTCCAGCGTTTGGCAACTCTTGCGATTCGGTAGTTACACTTTATTTATTTGTACGCCCAGCAATATTATTTTCAGATATATATGATACCACTTGTAAAGATGTGCCATTTAATTTTGCAGGTTCTTCATTTACATCAGCCGGCGATTATGGGTTTATATTGCAAAACCAATTTGGCTGCGATTCATCACTAATGCTTCATTTAACAGTTACTGATTTAAACCCAGCCATTGCACAAATGCACGATACTTTGTATGCTACTGGTGTTGGCGCCATTCAATGGATTAGATGCGATAGTAATTTGCAAATAGCAGGTGCCAATTCAAATTATTTTATTCCAAAAGTACCAGGTGTATATGCAGCTATTTTTACAGCCAATAATTGTATTGCTACTACCGATTGTGTGGTTGATAGTTTTTCGGTAGGTGGAATTAATAATATTAAGTTAAACAATAGAATTACTGTGTATCCTAATCCTTGTGGTGAGAAGTTAATAGTAAGCAGTAATAATTATGCAGTAAATACAATAGTAGTAACTAATCTATTAGGTCAGCAACAAAATGTAAAAGTTGAAAAACTGAATACTATAAACTATCAACTGAATACCGAACACTTGCCAAGCGGTATTTATATACTAAAAATTACCGATACTAATAACAATGTGATGAATGGTAAATTTGTAAAAGAATAGTTTCTGTTTACTCATCTGTTGAAGTTTTTGTAGCTTTATTATCTAAGAAATCGTAAGTGTGTATACTTTCTTTGCCTGTAGTGTAATCATGGTATTTTATTGGAAATCCTAAGTGGTAAGTTATTTCTTTAATTAGCATACTATCTTTCGAAAATATTTTTGTAATGCCCTCTTCTTTGCCTGTTTTATAATTTACTATCTCCATTAATTTACCATTTTCGTAGTAGTTTTTCCACGTACTATCTTCTAATTCATTTTTATAAAAACCTAATGATTTTTTTGTGCCCGAATTATAAAAGCCTTGGTAGTTACCATTTTCCGAACCATTTTTAAATTCTACTATTTCTTTAGGGTTGCCATTTTCGTAATAAAAAATCCAACTACCTTCTCGTTTGTTATGTATAAATTTTCCTTTTTCTAACAAGTTGCCATTTTCATAATATTGCTCTGCTATGCCTTCTAACAAATTGTTTTTATAATGCTCTATTAATTGAATTTTTTTATTGTCGAAATAAAGTATTCTACTACCCTCTAATAAATTATTTCTATAAAATGCTACTTCAATTAATACATTATTGGGGTTGAAATGCAACATCGAATCGGTCAATAAATTATTGCTATAATGTTTTATGAATTCTTTATTTCCATTTTCATAAAATGATTGGTAAAGCCCTTCTTTAATAGATGGCTTAGATTTTAAAACTTCAAATTGCTCTTTTAATTTAGTGGAATCATTATACCAATAATTTTTTACTGTAAAAGTGTTTGAATGTTTACACGAAGCAAGCACAAACAATCCAACGATGGCAATTATTAGACTTCTTCGAAAAATACCATTCTTCTCTGTTGGAGAAGATAAAGATGAGGTCGTTAACAAGCATTTTCCGAAGAAGTCTAATATAGTTTTAAGCATGGTGTTTATTCGCCTTTAAATTGTGGTTTTCTTTTCTCGTTAAATGCTGTAATTCCTTCAGCATAATCATTGCTGTAGCCAGCTATTTTTTGGCAATAAGCTTCATATTCAAGCATGGTTTCTAAATCTGAATGGAATGATTTATTCAACATTTTTTTCATCATGCCAACTGCTTTTGTAGGTGCTGTTGAATAATAATCGGTATAAAATTTTACCGCTTCATCTAGTTGTTCCATAGGTACCACTTTGTTTACTAAACCCAATTGCAAAGCCTCATTTGCCGATACTTTTGTACCCATGGTACTCATTTCAAAAGCTTTTGTGCTGCCTACAATTCGAGGTAAAAAATACGATGAACAACTATCTAATACTAATCCAACGTTTACAAATACTTCTATCAAACTGGCATTTTCGGCCGCTACAATTATATCAGATGCAATGGCTAAACTGCAACCAGCACCAGCCGCCACACCATTTAATTTACAAATAATTGGTTTTGGCATATTACGCATTGCCCGTACAATTGGGTTGTAGCGCTTGTACAACGATTCACTCAAATCTCGTTTGCCCGTCATATCTTTTATGGCTTTTAAATCTTGTCCGCTACAAAATGCTTTGCCATTACCTGTAAATACTACCACTCTTACCAAAGTATCGTTGGTAGCCAATTTCAAGGCATCTTGCAATTCAAAACTCATTTCATCATTAAATGCATTAAATACATCAGGGCGATTTAAAGTAATTGTGGCAATATTATTTTCAACTGCGTATACGATGGTGTTAAATTCTTTGGTGCTCATTTTTTTTAGATTAGTTGTGATAAAAAAAAATCCTAAATGCTTGGTATCGCTTTAGGATTTTTCAATTGGTTTATTAATTGTAAATTATTTGTGTTCGTCTTTTGCTTCAGTTTTTTCTTCAGCATGTTCTTCACCCTCTTCGTTTTTTACATCGGCTTTATCATGTTCTTCTTCGCATTTATCTTTCTTTTTGCAACAAGCTTTTTCTTCGCCTTCGTTGCATCCACCACATTCGCCTTCGCCAGCTTCAGCACCCCACAATTGTTGTTGAGCAATGTTTTCAATTTTTTGTTCTTCACATGTTTCGCATTTCATACAAGTGCTGCAATGCTTACATTCTTGATTGCCAATTACTACACGTAATAAACAAGCAATTGCAATTACAAAAACAAACGCTAATGCTACACGAAATTTATAGTTGATAGGTTGGTTACTTTCTGATGTGTGATTTGAATGACTCATGTTATTTTTTTTTATTGATGCACAAAAATAATTTAAAACTATAAAGTTGGAAGTTTTTTGGGAGGAATATTTTTTTGATGTGGTATGTAGTTGAATTATTAATGAGGATTACAAATCCTCAACTCAGTAAAATCGGATTACAAATCCGATTCAGCAAATCCTTTGTGGCTGTAATATTTTTTGATGAGGATTCAAAATCTTTTGCTCATTAGTTCCGAAACTTCGGAACAGATTACACATCTGATTCAATACATACGTTGCGGCTCAAAATTTCCTGTCATGCAGCTTTTCTAAAACAATTTCCACCAAGGCTTTTTATTTAATTTTGCTTTTCGTTTTTGCTCCAACGCTTTATAAACAGCCTCATCATAATATTCTAAATCGTCGCCTTGCACTTTAGCATGTAGCACCTTGGCTATGCTAAGCATTTTGTTTACTATTTCATTGTCAGGATTTTTAACTGTAATCAACCCCTCTTCGTAGCTAAACCAAGCCTCGTTACCATTTTTCCAGTCTTCGAATACAGTGTCCATACCGCAATACCATCACGTTCAAATTTAATAACTTTACCATGTACCACAGCATTTACCTCATTATCTAATCGCATATCGGCATCCTGTTCCACAGTAGCTTTCCATTCCTCCATTGAGATTTTTTTAGAAGCATCTTCATCGTACCAGTTTACCTGACGAGTGATATAAAGATTGTAGCCCATAATTAGTTGTAAAATAAAATGTAAATTCCCTTAATTCTTCATGACAAATATAAATTTTAAGAAGATTTTATTTACAAATATATTCCTTTTTTTTTGCTTAGTTTAGTGACGATTCGAAGCCATCAGTGCAAATCCTTTACACAGTTTCTATTCAACAAGCAATCACTTAATTCATTTGCATTTAACAGATTAATAATAACCGATGCTGCTCAAATTTTTCTTTTGGTGCACGATGAATACAAGGCAACACTTTACTTTCGGGGCAATCAACTGCTAAGCGCCAAAGATTGCCCACACCTAAACTAATTGGGTTGGCATCAGGTTTAGCTTGATAATGTAAATCAAAAAAATGTTCACTTAAATACGATTCAAAATCTTTTTCAGCTCCATGATATTGTTTTTTAAGTTCATCACGTATTTCGGGCATAAGCACTTTTTGTTCGGCTTGTGAGTTGGGTAAAATTTCACTTGGTTCGCCAAAATAAGTACACAAAAAAGTATCGGTTGTTACAGGAGAACGGTCTACATGAAAGGAATAAACATCGGTTGGGAAAAATGAGTTGGAATCATCTCTATCGTAGCATTTAATTAGATTAAGAATGGGCGATGCACCATGCGTTTTCAAAAGTTTTAAATCATATAAAATAATATCACGGGCCAATTGCCCTTGTTCACTTAATTGAAGTTTCAAAAGTTCTTCTTCATCTAATACCAAAATATTTTCGTTGAGCGTAATCTTATCTACAATCTCATTAAAATTACCAATTAGTTTTCGATGCCAGCACATGGCATTTATATCACCTTGAAAAGGCGTTGAAACAAGGCTTTGAAAATTTGTAACGCCCTGAATTTGATGGGTAATAGTAAATAAATTGTTCATAATTATTTTCCCTCATTTCTTTTTATAAAACTTCCTCTTGGTTCATTGGCTTCATACAATACACTTTCAGAATGTAAAAACTTTGCAGCCGCTGCCGAATCTTTTACTTTAGATGCACTACGTTCAAGCATTTCTAATTCAAACTTGGTTAAAACGCTTTCTCTTATTCCAACTTCTTTCCAATTTGATAATGGTTTGCATCCTGTATAAATGGCTTGAGCCAGTGCCACGGCATCTAATAAAGCTTGGTTTGCACCTTGCCCTTTAAACGGACTCATGGGATGAGCTGCATCACCAATTAAAGTTACTTTGCCTGCATTTTTTAATAATTCAGGGTTTAGTAATTCACGGTCGTACACTGGGTAGCCTGTTACTTGTGCATCTAAAGTAGCAGATAATATTTGTGGAATAGGAGAGTGCCATTGCGTTCTTTTACATGCTTCTTCTTTTAATGCTTTTGCTCCTTTTGAACTTAATAATTTTGCATCTGTTTCAGACATCGGAAAGCTAAGTTGCCACATTACCGAGTTTGAAGAATAAGGCATAATGTATATTCTTTCATTACCATTAGCGGTTTGAAATACAGTTGCCGAATCTAATAAATCACTGTCAACATTTTCAAGGGTTGCTAACGGACAAATGCCTAATATAACTATACAACCTAAGTAACGTAATGGGGTAATATCTTCACCAATCAATAGCTTTCGTACGGTGCTTCTTATACCATCGGCGCCTACAATTAAATCGGCTTTGGCGTTTTTTATTTTACCATTTACTTCAAATGTTAAATCAACACCTTCGCTTCCAGCATCTTTAATTTCTACTAATTGATGATTCCATTTTACAGAATCTTGTCCTCCAAGTTGCTCAAGCAGGGCTAAGCGCAATGATTGCCGAGCAATATGAATATTGGTGCGCCTTGATGCTTTTGTTTCCGAATGTCTCCATTTTCTCATGCCCCATTCACCTATTATTTTTCCATCAATGGTATGAACCACATGTCTAGTAGAAGTTACACCTTCTGCTAATGTAAAAATTCCTAATTTCAAAATTGCTTTTGTGGCTTGTTGTAAAGTAAGTCCATAGCCTTGCGATCGAGCATCAAAACTGCTATCACGTTCATAAAGCGTAAAAGGAATACTACGATGTAAACAAGCCACTGCTAAAGCTACGCCGCCTATACCACCACCAATAATGGCTACATCTGGGTAGTTTTCTGTATCGGCAATGGGATGGTTAATTGTTTGAAGCAAACTCATTCCGCTACAATTTAAGCATACGTATGGATGCCCCTTCGGTCGAATAGGAGCAATACCTTCGCCGCCCGATTTTTCAAATTCATCACATTGCTTTTGGTAGCGTATTCTAGCTCTTTTGTTTAGCTTATGGTATTTTTCGCCTACGCCGCAGCATTCATGGCAAATTGTCCAGCTAGCTATTTTATTTTCCATTTCATTTCTTCAAAATATAACTGTAATTAATTTATGTACTTGTTGCACAAATCAAATGTACATAATTCAAGTTATTAGTTAAACTTGAATTGCGTATTAGAAGTTTGGCAAAATTTTAAATTTTGCCAAACTTTGTTTTAATAACATCGTTTTTTTGTCGCTTATATTTGGCTAAATATATCAAACAACAATATTTTTTACAACATTTTACACCCTATCGTGAATATCTTTTTATGCGGATAAAATTAATAATGAATCATTAACAGATAAACTTTCTTTCTTTGCGTATACACAGCCAAACCAATATTTATGAGTAAACAATTTGTTGCCTGCCTTCTATTCATTTTTATGTCTATTTCTGTTTTTGCGCAGAAACCAAAAGTTGAAAAATTTTCATCAAAAGATATGATGGAATTTGGCAAACAAATGAAAAAATATTTAAACGAAAACAATAAGCAATTAGCCGATGATTGGGAAAAAATAGTAGAAAAACAAAATGGTTTATCTAATGATAAATTGCATCAAGTAGCCGATATATGCAACCTATTGGATGATGTACATTATCATGCGCCACAATATATTCAATACATCACAGCCGTATTAGCTTATGCAGCTGCCAAAGGCGATGCAGGGCTATTTGCTAAATGGAACGAGATGATACCCGATGTAATAAAAGGGCAAAAAAATGGCGTACTAAAAGATTATAACGCTATGATGAATTTTTCGAAAGTATATTTTGCCAATGGCAGCTTAAAGGAAAATGGCGGATTTGTATGGCATTGCGAAAGCGAAAATTATGAATTAGTATATGATAACGAACCAAAAATGGTGTATCGAAAATGTAACCTAATAGTAGTAGGCATTGGCGATACAATTACCGTAAAAAATACATCGGGTGAATGGCTTATTTTAAAAGAAAAATTTATTGGCAATGCAGGCGTAATTGATTGGCAAAAAGCTGGCGTAGACCAATCGGTAGTATATTGCACATTCAATAAATTTATATTAGATGCCAATAAATCTGATTTAATTATTGATTCGGCAATACTTACTCATACTCAATATTTATCAGCCCCACTTATTGGCAAACTTACCGATAGAATATCGAACCGAAAACCCGGAACACCAAATGGAAGTTATCCGAAATTTGCTTCTTCGGGTTATTACGAATTACAGGATATTGCAAAAGGTGTAAAATATAAAGGTGGCTTTGGCATTGCAGGTAATAGAGTAATTGGCACTGGCGTAAAAGGCAAATCTGCCGAAATGAAATTTTATAATACCAAAGACCAATTAGTTGCTATAGCCACATCGCAAGAATTTGTAATTAAAAAAGGCGAAGAAATTTTATCGAATAATGCGATGGCTAAAATATTAATTGATAAAGATTCTATTTTTCATCCCGGTTGCGAATTGCGGTTTTCGATAAATAACAGAATATTAAAACTGTCTCGTGGCGAAATGGGAATTGCTAAAATTTCATTTGTTGATTCATATCATAAAACAGAATCAAACGCCGAAGCTGTGGTATGGTGCATTGATAGTACAAAAATTAATTTTGTGATGATAACAGCAGCAGGTAAAATTCCTGCTTCATTCGAATCGTATAATTATTTCGAAAAAAATAGAATTGAAAAATATACCAACGTGGCTGATTTTAACCCCTTACTTGTAATTGTAGCCTATTGCGACAAAAACAAAATTAATGAAGGCGATGCCGAAACAATTGCCAAACAAATGAACCCCAACTATGATGAAAGTACCATCAAACGTACATTATACAATTTAACTGAGGAAGGATTTATTTTTTATAGCGAATATAGGCACTTAATTATATTAAAAGAAAAAGGAGCTACTTACGTAAAAGCAAATAAGAAATTTGTTGATTACGACAATATTAAAATTAAATCGGAAAGCGATAATGGTAGGGCTGCGCAAATTGATTTAACCAATAATAATATCGAAATACGTGGCGTAAAACAATTTAATTTAAGTGATTCTAATCAGGTTACTATTTTTCCAAGCAAAGGAAATATTACCATGAAAAAAAATAGAGATATGGATTTTGGTGGTTCGTTTTATGGCGGTCATGTCGATTTTTTAGGAAGAAATTTTGCCTTTGATTATGCTAAATTTAAAGTAGGAATTACCGCTGCCGATTCGATGATGATTTATTTAGGAACAGGTAAAGTTGATGCTGATGGAGTGCATGAATTACTAAGACGTACCGGAACTTTTATTTGTGGTATATCGGGCGATTTATTAATTGATGGCCCATTCAATAAATCGGCAAGAGTAAAATTACCAGCCTATCCAAAATTAATTTGTACCACTAATACTTTTACTTATTACGATGATGAAAAAATACATCATCATGCATATGA
>JBEEMV010000035.1:0-4817 GCA_041192505.1 Bacteroidota bacterium | reverse complement strand
TTTCACGAGGGCGGCTATTAAAATATTCGTCGCTTTCCTCATCACTTATTTTTTGTGCAATGCCTTCAATTCTAACTTGTCTTTCTAATTCTTTCCAATGAAATGCAATTGAAACATTGTTGTTGTTTGCCATATCTTTTCCCTTTCTACTTTCATAATTTGTGAAAAAAATAAAGCCAAAATCATTTACTTCTTTTAGCAAAACAACTCTACACGATGGCTTATTCATTTCATTAATAGTGCACAATGTAAAAGCATTGGCATCAATAATTTCAGCACTAATAGCATCCTTAAACCATGTTTCGAATTGAATAATGGGATTCGGATTTACATCATGTTTGCTAAGCGAATGGTTTTTGTAATCTATTCTTAAATTGTGTAAGTTCATAATGAAGATATTTTAGTGCCACAAACATACTTTATTTTATTTCTTTAAAATTGAATAAATATTTTTCTTGGTTTGTAGGTTTTATTAATTTTTTCGATTTCATTTGTAGCACTTTTTCTTATTTAATAACAATTTAAAAATCTTTTTTTATGATTAAAAAACGAGTAAGTCTGTATGTATTTTTTAGTTCAATAGCACTGTTTATTATTATTGCAATGTTGTCGTGTGGTAATAATAAAATTGATTTGATTTCTAAAAAATGGAAAATTGAAAACATTATTATTCCGGGGCAAGATAGTATGATTGCTAAAATGGATAGTGCTAAAAAAGTTAGTGTACAAGCCGATTTGAAGCGCATGAAGGATAGTACATCTTTTATTTTTACCAAAGAAGGCAATTTTGTTTTCGATTTAGGTAACACAAAATCTGAAGGAAAATTTCAGTTTAGTAAAGATGAAAAACAAATTATAACAAAGGTAAATAACGAAAAAAAAGAAGAGAGTGTAATTGTAGATACACTTACAAAAGATAAATTAGTACTTAAGCAAAAAGATTATTCGGGCAACGAAATTATAATGATTCTGGTGCCTTCAGAAAAATAAAAAATTAGTGATTTTAAAAAGCGATTAAAAAATAATCGCTTTTTTTATGCAACATTTTTAGGATGAAAATAATCTTTATAGTATCTCAAGTTCTTTTTAAACTAAAATCTGGCAATTATTTTTTTTTATCAAAACCATTATCAGATATGAAACACATCCGATTTTATTTTGCCTTGCTTGGTATTGTAGCTACCTTATATTTTGGGATTGAATATTTTAAAACAATTTCAAATTCGAAAATTGAACCTCAAATTTCAATTACTAAAAAATGAAAATTACTTAGTTCGTAAATACCTTTCGGTTTCACGTTTAATATCTTTTTCTTTAATTGATTCTTTTTTGTTGGCCGAGTTTTTTCCTTTTGCTAAGGCAATTTCAATTTTTAAAAAACCAGTTTCGCTTTCAAAAATTCGGGTTGGAACTATTGTTAAACCACGTTCTTTAACTTTGCCTTGCAATTTTTTAAGCTCTTGTTTTTTTAACAAAAGTTTACGTAATCGCATCGGTTCATGATTAAACCTGTTAGATAATTTGTATTCGCTAATGTGCAAATTTTTAATAAATAATTCGCCTTTTTGAAAATAGCAAAAGGCATCGCCCAAATTAATTTTTCCGCTTCTTACTGCTTTTACTTCGCTGCCCACAAGCAGCATTCCTGCTTGATATTTATCCAGCAAAATAAAATGAAATGAAGCAGCTCTATTATTAATTTCTGTAAACATGGGCTGCAAAAATAGCAGGTTTGCTATTTAAAAGTAGATTAATTGAAAGATAAAAATTTTAATGATGCATAAAATTTTTAACTGCTTTTCCAACTCCTACCCAAGTGATTAACGATAATGTGAAGTATAAAATCATATTGTTGTTGTGTTTTGTTACTACAAAGTAACGATGCATTATATCAAATTATTATCATCAATACTACTGAAATGGATAGGCTTTTAAACGTAATTAACGTAAATCATTAAGTTAAGAAATAAGATATTACATTTGCAATCTAAAATTCAAAAACAAACAATATGTCGTTATTAGTAGTTGGTACAATGGCTTTTGATGCTATCGAAACACCATTTGGCAAATCGGATAAAATAGTTGGCGGCGCTGCCACTTACATTGCTTGGAGTGCAAGCAATTTTGTAAATAAAATTAATCAAGTAGCTGTAGTAGGCGAAGATTTTCCGCAAGATGAATTAAATGCTTTGGCTGCTCGTGGCGTACAATTAGAAGGCGTTCAAATTAAAAAAGGTGAAAAATCTTTTTTTTGGAGTGGTAAATATCACATGGATATGAATAGCCGTGATACGATTGACACACAACTAAATGTATTGGCTGATTTTGATCCAATTATTCCTGAAAATTATCAAGATACTGAATTTTTGATGTTAGGAAATTTAACGCCTGCGGTTCAAAATCAAGTATTGGATAGAATGAAAAATCGCCCAAAATTGATTGTAATGGATACGATGAATTTTTGGATGGAAATAGCTATGGATGATTTGAAAAAAGTAATTAGCCGTGTAGATGTATTGATGGTGAACGATTCAGAAGCTCGTCAGTTGACTAACGAATATTCATTAGTTAAGGCTGCTAAAAAAATTATGACCGAAATGGGTCCTAAATATTTAGTAATTAAAAAAGGCGAACATGGTGCTTTATTATTTCATGGCGATTCGGTTTTCTTTGCACCAGCTTTACCATTAGAAGATGTATTTGACCCAACAGGTGCAGGCGATACGTTTGCTGGTGGCTTTATTGGTCATTTGGCTGCTACAAAAGATATTTCGTTTGAAAACATGAAACGTGGAATTATTTATGGCTCAGCATTAGCAAGTTTTTGTGTTGAAAAATTTGGCGCTGCCCGTCTTCGTGAAATTTCGAAAGAAGATATTGAAAACAGAGTTCAAGAGTTTGTTGATCTTGTTCAATTTGATATTGAATTAGTAGATTAAAAAATTTAATTGATGCAGATAAAATAAAAAAGCGAACTAAATTTTAGTTCGCTTTTTTTATTGCACTTTGTGTCTGATTACTGATAAATTTATTGACTACCAAGTTGGATTATACCACATTAAGCAATTGTTCTTTTATTTTTTCGGCTTCTTCTTTCATTTGCATCACTATTTTCTGAATAGTGGCATCATTGGCTTTGCTGCCTGTAGTATTTATTTCTCTTACCATTTCTTGTGCTATAAAGCCTAATTTTTTTCCTTTGGCCAAATCAGCATTATTCAATATTTCTTCAAAGTATTTGCAATGATTACGAAGTCTTACACACTCTTCATTTATATCTAATTTTTCGGTGTAATAAATTAATTCTTGTTCCATTCTGTTGTTGTCAATCTTATCGCCAAAGCCAATATCATTCAGCTTTTTCAGTAATTCTTCTTTCTGTTTTATGTTTCGTGCTGGGGCTAATTGTACCACATCTTCTAACAATGTAAGTATTGATGTATTGTTTTTTAATAAATCTATTTTCATGTTTGCACCTTCTTGTTCTCTAAATTTTGTAACCTGCATGGCTGCATCTTTAATGGCATTCATCACCAACTCGGCTTCGGCTTTATCTAATAAATTTAAGCCATTTTGCATAGCATCGGGCAATCTTACCAAAGCTGTAAGTAGCAAATTTTTATCGTGTTCGGTAGATGGTACTATCTCATTTAACTCACTTAATAATCTTTGAATTAATGGTTTGTTAAGTTGCAATTGCGATACTCGGGCATCTTGCCTGCTTATTAATAATGTAATTGATCCACGTATCAACATTTCTTGCAATTGGCTTCGGATGCCCATTTCAAGCTCGTTATAAATAGATGGCATTTTAATAAATGCATCCATGTTTTTTCCATTCACGGTTTTTATTTCAACCGAAACTGTTAAACCCGGTGCTTGAATAATGCTTCTGCCATAACCCGTAAGCGATAATATTTTCATGATATTTTATTTGATGAACTAAAGTAAAATCTATTTTTCGTAAATGCCTTTCGAAATATTATTGATAAGCGAAGCTGGCATAAAGCCCACAGCCTTTGCACTCCACCAGTTTACAGCGCCTGGTATAATTTCATATTTTTTATTCAGCATGCCTTTTACAGCTATTGCTGCTACAGCTTCTGGCGTCATCTCTACTTTTTTTGCCATTTTTTTAATTTTGTCATTAAAGCCGCCTACATCTATAAAACCAGTATCAGTAGTACCAGGGAGCAAACTTGTAACCGATACATTTGGCGCATGTTTTTTTAATTCCATCTGTAATCCTTTTGTAAAACTATCTACAAATGATTTTGATGCAGCATACATACTTAAATAAGGCACTGGCTGAAATGCAGTAGTGCTGCTTACATTCATAATGTACGATTGTGGTTGTGATTTTAAAATGGGTAATAATTTATGTGTAAGCATCATTACCGAATTTATATTTACGGTCATCATTTTAAATTGTGCATCTAATGATAACTCTTCAAATGTACCCCACAAGCCATATCCAGCATTATTAATTAATACCGATAATTGAATTTTATGGGCAACTATGTGGTTAATAATTTCTTCTGTTTGATTCAAATCAGATAAATCTTTTTTCAGAATAGTAACTTCAATTTTATATTCATCTTGCAATTTTAATTGCAATTCATTCAAGTTTTTTTCATTACGACCTACTACCAATAAATTATAATTTAGTTTAGCCAATTCGAAACAGATGGCTTTGCCAATTCCACTACTACCGCCAGTTACCAGCGCATATTTTTTATTCATGATGTAATTATATTATAAAAAACTTCTTCTAAAAATGCTTATTAATGACCTCATCTTTATCTTCTCTGGAGTCT
>JBEEMV010000034.1:0-2780 GCA_041192505.1 Bacteroidota bacterium | reverse complement strand
GAACTTGATAACTGCCACTTTGGGTAACGGTATAAGTTTTAGCATTTGCACCACTAATAGCTACACCATATAAGTACCATTGATAAGTTGTGCCAGTGCTATCAGAAGTTAATACATCACCATTTTGCGAAATAGTTGGCGTAGAAGGCAACGACCCACTTATATAACAAGCTGTATAACGTGATGATTGCGGAATGGCGCCACCAGGACCACCAGCCGAAGTGTACGACCAAATAGTTGCACCTGTTGTATCTATTTCATAAACAAGACCAGTAAGTGCTACGCAAATCAACATATTTCCGTTTGGTAATTGTTGTGAATTACCCATGTTGCTAGTATGCCCAGTACATACAATTCGCTTATCATAAGTAGCTGGTAAATATGCTTGCCCCGATGCAGGTGCAGTATAATTACTACCCGTCATTGGCGGATTAAACATATCGATATATGAATTTGTACCACTTTGTCCGTTGTTGTTAAACCCAACAAGGTAGCCAGCTTTGGGGCATCCAGCAGGAACAAAATGTGCATCGTGAACAATATTCAAATCGGCAACTGGCGATGTAACACCATAAGCAGCAGGGTTTCCCCAACGATATAATAAATCGCCACCCTTACCCGAATTACCACCTGTATGCGAAGCAGCTTCGGCAGAAGTGGTGCTATGATCAATTACATACACTTCGTTTAAATTATGTGAGCTAAATGCAATTTGGTCTAATGCTGCATTGTAATCAACGCCATTCATGTGCATCCAATCTTTTGTTGCTTTATAATTTATATCTAACAATTCGGGATGCGATGAAATAGAAGTAACATAATTACGACGAGTAGGATAAACACTTTGCATTAAATGATCCCAAGCATGCCATTCCCACACGATTGTACCAGTAGTAGCACCAGTAGGTTGTACTTCAATAATTTTATCAGGCCACATAATGCTGCTAAATGAACCACCTGCTGTATCTACTTCAAGCTTTGTTTTTAATTCGTACGAAATCAATAATACATTGCCATTTGGCATGGGACAAATATCATGATGTGTGCAATAATTAGCAGTTGAATAAACATAATCCCACAACACATTTCCGTTCCAATCTACTTTTTGAACTTCGCCACTTATAGGGCCACCACTAAATGAATTACCTGCATGGCTTACGCTACGAATTAAATCGCCGCCTGGCAATACATAGGCTGAATAAGTTGTACCTAAAGTAAAATTCCAGGTATGATAAGTAGTTTTTGCCATATCAATTAATGTGGCCGATGTTTGATTCTGCTTTGCAATTAAAGTGTAATCGCCCCAAGATGATTGTGCCGAAACAATTGCTGATTGCAAATTGATAATTGCAAAAAGTGCTGCTGTGATGATGAATTTAATTTTCATTGTATGATGATTATTTTGTTTTGATTAATGTTGAATTGAAATTTTAGTAATGCTTGATGCTCCATTTTTTGAAATAGTTTTCAGAAAATAAATTCCATTTTCGAATAATGATGTATTGATTGATTCTGTTGAATTGTAGCTAATATTTTGCTCAACTACTTTTACACCAACCAAATTATAAATTTGTAAAGTTGAGTTAACCAATAAACCATTTGTAATCACATTTAATTTATCATTACATGGATTTGGAAAAACCGAAAGTTGATTTTCAATTATTTCATCAACTGCATTTGCAACACATTTTGAGCAACTTCCAAATTCATACGAATCTAATTCCAAATCAGCATTGATGGTAATTGTTCTGTTGCCATTAGTAGCACATGAAGTAGGAACAGTTTCATAATTTGTAGATGAATTTCCATTTGCAAATTTGTATTCATAATTCATAATAGTTGAATCGATATAAGCAATGTATTCATACTTTTGCCCATCTAAACTATACATGGTATGTGTTGCAATATCCCAAGCATTATAGCTGCCTGCAACGTGCATCCCTTTTGAATTTAAAGTAAGCGTTGAAGGCAAACAAGTTTTTAAACGCATTAAAAAAGTTCCTTTTGGATGATTGCCGCCATAAGGCATTACACCAATAAATGTGGTATCATTTGCTGTTGAATCTAAATAAATCCATCGGCTATCGTTTGCTAAATATTGCACTCTTGATTCTTGTGGAATAAATTCAACATCATAGGTTTGATCGCCATTTAAATATTTATATTCATACACTTGATTAGCAGGTAAATCAACTACTATTGAATAGATATTTGTATCCACTACATCTTTAATCATCGGGTTAAATGCAGGATCCCAATTGGCTGCTGCACCTAATGCTGTTTGAAATGTACCAGCCACATGAACACCAGCACCAGTCACGTTCAATGGTGTGCCTTTCATCGATACGGCAAATTTTATTTTTTTTGAAAATGCTGAAACACTGATGGTTAAAGCAAAAACGAGTAGTAAATATTTTTTCATGATATTAATTATAAATTATTGTTTAATAAATTTTGCATTTAATTGATTTCCTTTTTCATCGGTAGCTTTTATGAAATAGATACCTGAAGGCAAAAATTCAATATTTATGATTTCAGATTTATGATTTAAGATTGAAATACAAGTTCTACCCAAAATATCTTTTACATCAATTGTATTCACTTCCCGATTCGATTCGGGAGACTGATAACTGATGACTAATGACTGCGAAGCAGGATTTGGATATACAATCAACCCATTTCTCTCCACCACTTCCCCTACTCCATTTCCACAATTTAATCTATTAAAAGTAGGCCAACCAGCTACAAAATTTCCAGTACCATCAGGGCATCGAGCCATT
>JBEEMV010000033.1:0-2846 GCA_041192505.1 Bacteroidota bacterium | reverse complement strand
TATCACGTTCGCCAGCCCAAGTAAATACTTTCATTTTTATATGACGCTGAAATTCAGATTTAATCTGCTCTTCAGTCATTCCATCTTCTTTCAGCATTCTGTATCTATCGCTCGATTTTAGTGCAGCCATAAATTCATGTTCATGCCCTTCAAATGGATCTTTGTTTCTGAATTGAGCCGTAAATAATTTTTGATGTTCGGATAAATGCTTCATCACAGCCTCTTCGGCATAAGTTTGCATTTTACTATTAATGGTGGTATAAACTCTTAATCCATCTTTATATAAATCGTAATAAGTGCCATCCGATTTTGGATTTTCTTTAATCCACTTTTGCAAATCTAATCTTAAATATTCTCTAAAATATGGCGCCAAACCCTCATTGTGAGTAGATTTGTTGTAAGATAAAACGATAGGTTTTGTTTTTAATTTTTCGTATGCCTCTTGTTTTAAATAATTGTATTTTACCATTTGTAGCAATACAGTATTTCTTCGCACTAATGCATAATCTTTGTGTGTTCGAGGATTATACTTAGATGGAGATTTTAGCATACCAATTAATACAGCCGCTTCTTCTACTTTTAATGAATCAACGGGTTTGCTAAAAAATGTTTGTGCAGCGGTTTTTATACCATAAGCATTTTCGCTAAATGGAACAGTATTGAGATACAAACTTAAAATTTCTATTTTGGTATATTTTCTTTCCAGCTTAATAGCTATCACCCATTCTCTAAGTTTATCAAAAGCTAACAGCCATTTTGAATGATGACGTGTTTTTAATAAATTTTTTGCTAATTGTTGTGTAAGTGTACTTGCGCCGCCATCTTTTCCTAATCCAAAAACAGCTCGTGAAAGTGCTTTTATGTCAATACCGCTATGTTCTTCAAAACGTACATCTTCAGTAGCTTTTAAAGCATTTTTTACATTATCGTTTAATTCGCTTAATGAAGCAGTGGTTCTATTTTCATCCAAATAATATCTACCCAAAGTAAACCCATCAGTTGATATTACTTCGGTAGCTAAAGCACTTTTTGGATTTTCGATTTCTTCCCAATCTGGCATTTTACCAAACAAACCAAAATTTACCGCTACAAGAATTAGAATGAATAGCAAGAAGGCACCTGCATAACTCATCCAAAAATATTTAATGTATTTTTTTATATCTGAATTCATCTGAAAAATTTATGTATGCAAATGTATTTTCTTTTTATTGCTGTAATGATGAAACGTAAAATTACTTTTTCTGTTTTATCAGTTTATCGCTTGTGTTTACTAAAGCTACACCTGCAAAAATTAAGATAGCAGAAATAATTTTTATGAATGAAAAGTGTTCTTTGCCAAACGCTAAACTTACTGATGCTGCTACTAATGGCTGTAAATACATATAAATGCTAACTACCGATGCCGATGCATGTTTGAGCGCCATATTATTTAATAAATATACAAAGAAAGTAGCGCCAATCACTACACTTGCCACCGCCATCCAAACATTAAATGTAAAGGTATGCCATTGTATTTGCGAAAACTGATAAATGCCCGTAGGCATTACAAAAATAAACCCTAAAGCAAATATCCAAAGTACCACCGTTAATGGATGGTACTTATGCATCAAAGGTTTTACCATTACTAAATATAAAGCAAAACAAATGGCATTAAGCAATACTAATGAATCGCCTAATATGGTATTAGTGCCCGATGTAAGTTCTTTACCAAATAAAATTAAGGTGGCTGCGCCAATTGCCCCTAATGCAATGCCACTTGTTTTTAAAATACTTGGCGGCTCTTTGGCAATAATTCTGGAAAGAATTAAAACTAAAATTGGAGTTGCAATCATAATTAAAGAACCATGAATAGGAGTGGTATATTTTATTCCTTCAAAAAATAAAGTTTGATTTAAATAGACCCCAAACAAGGCACACAATAATAGTTTTCCTAAATCGGCTTTATTTACTCGTTGTCTTATAAATGTGCGATGTACGGCAAAAAATAAAACTGTTGATACACCAACCCGAAGTATGATAAATGCCAATGGTTGCACATATTCAGGCATTACCGATTTAGCTACGGTAAAATTTATACCGTAAATAATATTAACTAACAGAAGCGGAATATGTACTCTAAATAGATTTCTCAAAGCTTTGCAAAGGTAATTAATGATGATTAAGAATAAGAATTTTGCGTCAATTGTTCAACACCTTTTTCTATACATTATTTGAATAATATTAATTAGAATTGCAATCTTAAATCTTTTTTAAAATGTTAAAATCTTTTACTTTTTTAATTCTTGTTTTAGTATCAATTATAAGCGTTTCGGCAAAAGACATATTTGTTTTTGCTAACGAACAAAATTTTTCAAAAACAGCAAAACGAGATATTATTCCGCAACGTTATAAAGTTATTATTTTAGATTTTGCTTCTGCAAAAAATATTTTATCAAAAGCGCCATTAGAGCAAAGTGTAAATGCTCATGCAGCCCCTCTTATTTTTGAATTACCAACACCTGATGGAACATTTGAAAAATTCGAAATTGTAAATACGCCGATTATGGCAAATGAATTAGCTATTCAATTTCCTAATATCATGACTTTTGGTGCACAAGGCATTACCAACAAAGCATTACATGCTAAAATTGATGTTACCGAAGTTGGATTTCATGCCATGGTATTTTCGCCCGATGGTGTTTATTTTATCGACCCCTATTCAAGGGCAAATAAAAATGAATACATCTGTTATTATAAAAAAGATTATTTTAATGCTGCAAAAACTAACTTTAGCGAAGATGGAATTATGGAAGATGTGATAGATAATAATTTATCAAATGGCAGAGCAAAAGCAGGTATTTGTATTG
>JBEEMV010000032.1:0-23790 GCA_041192505.1 Bacteroidota bacterium | reverse complement strand
ATCAGACGACATAAACATTTGAATAACTTAACAATTTCAGAATATCAACAATTAATCATTAACCAATTAAAAAATGCTGCTTAATGCGCTTATATTTTTGTCCACTTTTTTCTTGGAATTCAATATTTGTATTTAGTACTATTATCGGCTATAATTAGGTGCTTCTTTAGTAATCACCACATCGTGTGCATGGCTTTCACGAACACCTGCTGGTGTAATTTTTACAAACTGGGCTTGTTGTAATGCCTTAATATCTTTAGCGCCGCAATAGCCCATACCTGCACGTAAACCACCAACAAACTGTACCATTACTTCCGCCATTGTACCTTTAAATGGCACTCTGCCCACAATTCCTTCGGGTACTAATTTTTTTATATCCTCTTCCACATCCTGAAAATATCTGTCTTTGCTACCATCTTGCATGGCTTCTACCGAGCCCATACCACGGTACGATTTGAATTTTCTGCCTTCAAAAATAATCGTTTCGCCTGGCGATTCTTCTGTACCAGCAAATACGCTTCCTGCCATCACAATATCAGCGCCTGCGGCAATGGCTTTTACCACATCACCTGTGTATCTTATTCCGCCATCGGCAATGATGGATGTTTTTGTATTTTTTAAAGCTTGCTTAGCTTCGTAAATGGCTGTAAGCTGCGGCACACCTGCACCCGTAACAATACGTGTAGTACAAATTGAACCTGGTCCAATACCAACTTTTACAGCATCTACACCAGCATCGCTTAATGCTTTTGCACCTGCGCCAGTAGCAATATTGCCAGCAATAATATTTAATTTTGGATATGCTTTTCGAACTATTTTAACCATTTCTAACACCCCTTTCGAATGACCATGTGCTGTATCAATTGTAATAGCATCAGCTCCTACATTTACTAATGCCGAAACTCTTTCCATAGTATCTTTTGTAATACCAACAGCAGCACCTACCAACAATCTACCATGCTTATCTTTGCTTGCATTAGGGTTGTTGGTTAGTTTCTGAATATCTTTATAAGTAATTAATCCAATCAGTTTTTTTTGTTTATTAATTACGGGTAATTTTTCAATTTTATATTTCTCTAAAATTTTTTCGGCTTGTTTAAAATCGGTGCCTTCGGGCGCAGTAATCAAATTTGTTTTTGTCATTACTTCGCTAACCAATTTTTTATAGTTGCGTTCAAATCGTAAATCACGATTGGTGATAATGCCTACTAATTCAAAATTTTTATTTACTACAGGTATACCGCCAATTTTATTTTCTTTCATCAATCTTAATGCATCGGCAATTGTAGCATTTTCGAGCAATGTAACAGGGTCTAATATCATTCCGCTTTCAGCCCGTTTTACTTTTCGTACTTCTTCGGCTTGGCGTTCGATACTCATATTTTTATGCAAAATACCCATGCCCCCTAATCTGGCTATGGCAATTGCCAATTCTGATTCGGTAACAGTATCCATTGCTGCTGCAATAATGGGAATGTTAAGCTGTAAATTTTTAGTAAGAAAAGATGATGTATTTACTTCACGTGGTAAAACTTGCGAAAATGCAGGAACCAACAATACATCGTCGAAGGTAAATCCTTCGTAAGAAAACTTTTGAGAAAATAAATTTTTTGTTGCCATGCGCAAAGGTATGGAAAAAAATTATTCATCAAATTTAATTTCTAATTTTAAAATCAGTTTTCAAAAATTATACTTTTTCATTTTTTTTAAATCAAAAGAAAAAAAGTTGAACTATATTTGCCATCATTCATAATAAAATTATTTATCACATAAAACATGAAAATAGCATTAGTAACAGGCTCGGGCGGATTAATTGGTAGTGAATCAGTAGAATTTATGGCTGATAAATTTGATTTAGTAATTGGAATTGATAATGATATGCGTCAATATTTTTTTGGCACCGAAGCATCAACCAATTGGAATGTTGAATTTTTGAAAAACAAATATTCAAATTACAAACATTATAGCTGCGATATTAGAGAATATAATGCTTTAGAAAAAGTATTTAAAGAATATGGTAATGATATAAAATTAATTATTCATACAGCCGCTCAACCCAGCCACGATTGGGCTGCCCGTGAACCTTTTACCGATTTTAGTGTAAATGCAAATGGCACATTAAATATGTTGGAATTGATGCGATTAAATTGCCCCGATTCGGTTTTTATATTTACCAGTACAAATAAAGTATATGGCGATAATCCAAATTATTTACCATTAGTTGAATTAGATTCGAGATGGGAAATAGATGAATCGCATCCGTATTATAAAAATGGTATTGATGAATATATGAGTATAGATCATACCAAACATTCGCTTTTTGGAGCTTCAAAAGTAGCTGCCGATATTATGGCACAAGAATATGGCAAATATTTTAAATTAAAAGTTGGTGTGTTTCGTGGTGGTTGTTTAACTGGTCCAAGACACAGTGGCGCTATGCTTCATGGCTTTTTATCTTATTTAATGAAATGCGCCATTACAGGCAATCATTACACAGTGTTTGGCTATAAAGGCAAGCAAGTACGTGACAATATACACAGCTACGATTTAGTAAATATGTTTTGGCATTTTTATCAAAACCCAAAAATGGGCGAAGCTTATAATGCTGGCGGCGGACGATTTAGCAACTGCTCGATGCAAGAAGGCATAACACTTTGCGAAGAAATATCGGGCAATAAAATGAATTATACCTATGCTGATGATAACCGTATTGGCGATCATATTTGGTATATTAGCGATGTTTCGAAATTTAAAAATCATTATCCTGAATGGAATTATAAATATGATTTAAAAATTACGCTATCGCAAATACATGATGAAATGATGAAGAGAATAAAATAAATTAATTCGCTTTTTATTTGAAAAAATAAAATTGCTAAACATAAGCCAATGCTTTTATCCATCGTAATTCCGGCATACAATGAAGAAGGTTCAATAATAGAAACACTTGAAACATTATATGCTGAATTAATACAATCAAATGTGCCGCATGAAATTGTGGTAGTAAACGATAATTCGAAAGATAGTACCGAAAGTATTTTGATTGAATTGCAGAAAAAAATTCCAACATTGGTTTATTATACCAACAAAGGTCCTAACGGATTTGGCTATGCCATTAGGTATGGATTAGAAAGATTTAAAGGCGATGCAGTGGCAGTAATGATGGCAGATTTATCAGATTCGCCACAAGATTTAGTAAAATTTTACAACAAATTATTAGAAGGCTACGATTGTGTATTTGGTACACGATGGAGCAAAGGCGGCAGTGTACACGATTACCCTACAACAAAAAAAATAATAAACCGAGTAGCCAATATGATTATTCGAATGTTTATGCGAATACAGTATAACGATACCACCAACGCCTTTAAAATGTATCGTAAAGAAGTAATTGAGGGCTTAAAACCTTTCTTGTCGCCACACTTTAACTTAACCATTGAACTGCCTTTAAAAGCTATTATTAGAGGTTATACTTATACTGTAGTACCCAATTCGTGGCACAATAGAAAAGCAGGCGAATCGAAATTGAAAATTAAAGAAATGGGTAGCCGATATTTTTTTATACTGATGTATTGCTGGATTGAAAAACAATTTTCAAGAGGCGATTATAAAAGAAAATAATTTCACGTTAATCACTTAATTATGAACCTTAATAGTAGCAGTATTTTAGAAAAATTTAAAGCATTAACTCAACTTAAATTATACCCCTTATATTTAAGTTTAATTTTAACAACAGCATCTCTATTTTTTGCTACACCCAAAAATATACTTTATTATAAAGACAAAGAAATAGAAAGTATTTGGGAAACCATTAATGTAAAAGCCAACGATCTATTAAACCCTTTATCGAATTTAGACCCCAAAAGCCACAGTGCTAAAACGGTATTTAGACTTACTGTTCCAATATTCGTAAAATTTACACATATTAGTCTCTTACAGATAACTATACTCAATTATTTTTTAGGAGTTGTATTACTGTTACTCGTATTTCTTCTATTTAAAAAAAATAACCTAAGTAATATTGAAGCAAGTATACTGTTAATAAGCATTGTGTTTATTTATTTTGGACGAGCTTCTTTTAGCGATAATTATTGTTTTGATGGATGGGCCTATTTATCAATGATTGCATGCCTATTTGTAGATAATATAATTTTAATTTTTTTGTTTGGGATTATTGCTGCGTTTACCGATGAGAGGGCTTTACTTATGCTACCAAGTTTGGCTTTATTTCATGCTGTAAAAGATAAAAGTGCTAATGAATACAATAATTTTTTAAAATTTCTAATCAACAAAAAAACGATAAGCGTAATTGCAATTTGCATTATTTATACAGTAATCCGATTTATTTTAAGTGTAAAATATGGATTAAAAACCCCATCAGGAGATTCAGATTTTTCTACATTAAAACGAAACTTATCTATTTCAGGAATGGGAATTTGGACTTTTTTTGAAGGACTTTGGCTGATTATAGTTGTTGCTATTTATTTTATGATTCGAAACAAGCATTGCATACTATTATTGGCAGTATTAGCACAATTTATAGTGTCATCTTTAATAGCCTTATGTGTTTTAGATATAACTAGAAGCGGCTCTTACATTGTTCCCATAATATTTATAATTGTACCATACCTTAAAGGTTATCTGGAAGCTAAAGATTTTAGAAATTTACTAATCATATCAGCCATAATATCTTTTTTATTCCCAGCATACTACATTGTGGTTGGCCTAACTTGGTGCGACCCAATTTATTTTGAATTTATAAGGCATTTCTTAAAATAGTACAAATTGATAATTTTACTCCTATTGGCACTAAACTAATGCACATGCCCTACCAAAAATTTACAAGCCAAATAAATTACATTTCGTTGTAATAAAACAGGACCATTTAAGCCAATAACATTATAAGGCGGAAATAGTACGCATATTAATACAGCAAAAAACAAATACGATTTTAAAACAGCCACTCCTCTTAATTGCAGAATAATATATACCGAAATAAAAACTTCTAACAGCATAAACGAGCCCGACCTTGTAATATCTAACACTATTAACGACCCAACCAACATTGCCATTAGCAACAATAAACTAATAGAGAACAATGCATACTTTTTTTCCGAAAGCAATACATAAAATTTATAGACAATTAAAATCCAAAAACCTTCGAAAAATGTAAAAATACCTATCGGAGCTATTTCTAAATTCGATAGTAAAAAAGATTCAACATGGCTACTACCAAAGCCTGCATACTGCAAATATATTCTTGCTAAAACATATACTAACATAGCCGCCGCAATTACGATTGATTTTTTTTGCGGTATTAATAAATCTTTCAACGATTTATTTTCAATTAAATAATTTTTTATTTGCCAGTAAAAAATGGGATATGCTAACGATAAAAAAGCTCGTTCGTCTGTCCAAGCAGCTAATGTTGCAAACAAAAAAATAAGCCAATTATTTTTCGAATAAATACATAAAAATAAAAATAAAAATGCCCACCCCGAAAAGTAGGAATACAAATCGGTAAAGCAGGCTGTACCAAAATAAACCGATGTGGCACCTAATGCTATATATAATGCAAGTAGCCTATCATTGGTAATCTTCCATGCATAATCAATTATAAAATAGATAAATAAAATGCCCAATAAAAATTGCAATAAATAAATCCCAATTTCATTTAAATGAAATATTCGAGCAATGATAGGCACCGTTAATCTGAATGTTTTTTTTGCTTCGTGCGATACCGGATTTACACCCTCATAAGTTTTATAAATAGTACTTGAATGAACCTGCTTCATTACTGTAACCCAATATGGATGCTGAAAATAATCGGATTGAAACAAATAATTAAAATAAGGCGTTGAACATATCATTGCCAATACAAACAAATAAATAGTAAATTTTATTTTCCAATTTTTCGATTGCAATTCAGCATTAAAATAATTCTTTAGCCTAATCATATTGTCAATTTTTATTTTATTGTTTTTTCAATATACAATGTTTCATTCGATGCTTTATCGTGGCTACAAATTACATACAATGAATCAATTGATGGCGGAAGCGTAATATCTTTTGATGTAATAATAAATTGCAAATGATAAAGCTTTACAAATTCGAGTTGTGAATTATCGTAGGAAATAAATTCATGTTTTTCTTCTTGCTGTTTTACAAATTCCATAAACAACGATTGCTTCAAATACATTTCTCGTTTAAATTTATCTGCCTTACCTAATTTATACGAATTTAAAGAAAGTAGAATGGGCGAATTATTTAGCTCGGCTAATGGCAAAGCCATAAATTTTATGATAGGCGAATTTTGAAATTTACCAATATAAGCGCTCGAATCGCACAAAAAACCACCTTGCCAATTAGGCTTAATATTATTTTGCAAGGCTGCTACATATTGTTTTGAATACTTATTGCCGCTATGATAAAAACAAGCATTAGCCAATGGAAATGGATTGAATTTTATAGAAAAAAGTGTAATGACTACAAACATTCCTAATGCAAAAGCAGCTTGCCATTTCGAATGGCTAAACATGGCCAATACAATAATAAAAACACCAATTAAAACAATAGGCAGTGATGTATTTAAAAACACTTGCCAACCATCTAAATCATTACATAATAAGCTTGATCCAACAAATCCTGCAATAGTTGTAACCGCAATAAAAAACATTAATTGGTAAACAAAAATTGGTAATCTTTTTTTTAATGCTGGCGAAAAATACGCTATTAAAAAAAACAAGCCATACACCGAAAATAAAATTCCAACTTCCAATAAAAATATTGGAATATATTTAAATGTGTTTGCAATCATTGCACCGTCGAAATGTATGTGTGAAGAATTATATTGAAGTTTTGGAGCTTTTAATATAAATAAGGCAAACTGACAAAACACTATAGCAATTAATGTTACCCAATTTAAAAGAATATTATTTTTTTGCTCTTTCCATTTTTTGGTAACCAACCAATAAAAACTCTCTATACCTAATGCCATAACAACTACTGGCAATGCTATGTAAGAAAACACAACCAACACAAATAATGGAAACCATTTATACTTTTCAAACGATGAAATAATTAAAAAAAATGAAATGGAAGCAAACAAATAATAATCAATCAATTTTGGATGTGCCATTGGCGATTGAGTTAAATAGTAGTAATGGAATTTATCGCCCAAAATAAATCCTTTGCAAGCCAAAATGAATAATGCCGCAATGAAAGCTATCACAACATGCAATTTAAATTTCATCAATATAGTGTATACCATATATGATGTAGCACCAAACAAAATAGGAAATGCTACATACATCATAGCATTAATAGTGCTAATGGCAAAATACTGTTTTACAAATGCTGCTAACCAAAAATGAAAAAAATGATACGATGTAATACCGTTAAATTTAGTATCAAATTTATTTAAGAAAATATAATAATTCTCTTGCCCATTATCAACCAACGATTGAACGATATCGGTATAAAAAGTATAATCCGAATAATACGAAATCGTATCACCCCATACATGTTTTGCCACCCAATCGAACCCAATAAAATATACTATCCAGATAAAACAAAATGCAATTAACCAACTTAATGGTTTCATTTCAGTTTTATCAAAAATAGAGTTTTTAATAGTCGAATTAGCTTTGTTAAAATAATTATATAAATAAAATGTAGCGGCTAAACCCAGCAGTACTACATTAACCGTAGCGCCTTTGGTTTTATAAATACTATACAGCGATACCAATATTATTAGGCCCGATAAAAATTTAAAAAATACAGTTTCTGGTTTTTTGAATTTTGATAAATTGGTTTGCAACAAAAAAAATGAGCCTACACAATAAGCAATAAAAACAAATAGTGCCGTAATAATAAACGGCATTAAATAAACTTGAATTAAACCCATAATGATTATTTATAAATACTAATTAATACAATGCAGAAGATGTATCGAAAAAATTATGCCTTGCTATAAAAATTAAAAATCTCATCGCAGATAGCTTTTATTTGCTGTTCTTCTAATTCATAATACATAGGCAATCTAACTAAACAATCGGCAAAATGATCTGTATTAGGCAACTCTCTACCATCGTGTTTGCTTTCATAAAATGGGCTTTTGTGTAATGATAAATAATGGAATACAGCATTCATGTTTTCCGATTTAAGATGTGCAATTAAATTGCTGCGTTGCTGTAAACTATTACAAACCAAATAAAACATGTGTCCATTATTAGTAGCATAATCGGGTATTATAGGCAATTTAAAATATCCTTTTTGTTCGCCTTCGGCTAAAATGGTTTTATACAAATTCCACGATTGTTTTCGTTTGGTTTGTATTTCATCTAAATTTTCTAATTGGGCAAATAAAAATGCTGCAATAATATCACTTGGTAAAAATGATGAGCCCATATCAACCCAACCATATTTATCTACTTCGCCTCTAAAAAATTGTGACCGATTGGTTCCTTTCTCTCTTATTATTTCAGCCCGATGAATAAATTGTTCGTCGTTAATAACCAACATACCGCCTTCGCCACTTATTATATTTTTTGTTTCATGAAAACTAAAAGCAGCCATGTGGCCAATGCTACCTAATGGTTTGCCTTTATAATAGCTATCAATAGCTTGTGCAGCATCTTCAACCACACACAAATTATGTTTTTTTGCTAATGCCATTATTGCATCCATATCGCAAGCTACGCCAGCATAATGCACGGGTACAATTACTTTTGTTTTTGGTGTAATTAATTTTTCAATTTCATTTACATCCATATTGGGTTCGGCTTTATTGCTATCGCAAAATATTATTTTTGCGCCCCTAAGTACAAATGCATTTGATGTAGATACAAATGTGTATGATGGCATGATTACTTCATCGCCTTCTTTAATATTAAGTAACAGGGCTGCCATTTCTAAAGCATCGGTACAACTAGTGGTAAGCAATACTTTTTTAAAGCCAAATTTTTGTTCGAATAATTGATGACATTTTTTTGTAAAAATACCATCACCCGATATTTTTCCTGATAGTACGGCTTGATAAATATAGTGTCCTTCTTTGCCTGTTAAATATGGTTTGTTGAATCCAATTATTTCATTCATTGCGATGAGTTATATAAAAATATCAATTAAATAATTTTTTTTACAATGTACAATGGGCGATTTTTTATTTGGTTAAATACTTTTGCTAAATAAATACCAATAATACCCACAGAAGTTAAAATTAAGCCCCCCACAAACCAAATTGATATAATAATTGATGCCCAACCCGATTGATAATTAATGAAATTAAAAAGTTTATTTAATGCTATAAAACATAATCCTAACATCGATAAAAAACTAATAATAGACCCAATAACTGATATTACCACTAGTGGTTTTGATGAAAAAGCAACTAACGAATTAAAGGCAAATTGCAATCTTTTTTTAAAAGTATAAACTGTGCTACCCTTATAATTTTTTTCGATTAAAAAAGGTATTTGATTGTAGCCTGCCAATGCCATTAAGCCAGCAGGGAATGTTTCAGCTTCTTTATATAACAATAGCGATTGTACAAATTGATTGGTTTGCAATCTTTGCCATCCTTGATTTCTTTCTATTTTAAAATCGCTTAAAAAATCTAAAAAATTAAAGAACAGCTTTCCAAAGTAACCTCTTATTATGCCACCAGTGCGTTCTTTAATTACCGCATATACTACATCAATATCATCATCATTTTGCATAATATTGTACATCGGAATTAAATTTTTAGGTTCTTCTTCCAAATCAGCGTCATTAGTATAAATATAATCGCCTTCGGCATATTTCATGCCTGCAAACATGGCAGGATATTGGCCAAAATTTCTTGAAAAAACAACAAGTTTTACCTTGCTATCATTTGCAATTATCGATTTTACTACTTCAATTGAATTATCAGTGTAGCCATCGTTTACAAATACAAATTCATAATCCAAATTTAATTGATTGGCAATGTTTTTATGAAGGGTATAAAAATCAGGAATATATTTAGCCGAAAAATATAGCGATGTAACGAAAGATATTTTTTTTTTCATTTCAAAATTTATTACATATCAGCAGTAATATGACCATATTTATACATACTTAAAAGTTCTGGTGGTATGCCCCAATCATTGGCCCCTACTTGATTGTGCAACTCTGTAACTTGATTTCTGAAATGCAATTTTAACTCATCAATCATTCTATCTTTTGATGGCACAAAATCATGTTGATAGGCTGCATTTAATGTATGATTAACGCTAATATCTATCGCTTCTTCTCTGGTATAAAAACGCACTAATTTTCTTTCAGGCTTATACAAATCCAAATTAATTGTATCAGGTTTTCCTGTAATAGCTGCTGTTATATAATCTGAAATAATAGGTGAGCAGTGTAATCCATCTCTTTTTGTACCTGTAGCTACAAATAAGTTTGATACACTTGTTTTACCAATCATTGGTAGTGTATCTGCCGAAGTTGGTCGCCAACCAATATTTATTTTTACAATTGTGGCTGCATAATAATTAGTATTTATTTGCTCCATAGCCGATTTTAAAAGTGTATAAACACTAGTAACTCTACCATAGTCGGCTGGTTCAGGCGATATCAAATTACTAGCACCAATTAAAGTTTGTGTGGGTGATTGTGGTGCCGAGTATACGCCACATGCCAATCCTCTGTTTGGTGTTCGAATACAATTTTGTAATGTTTCTGATTTTGTATCCAACAACAAACTACACCCAATACCATAAAATACTTTTGGAAATGTAGTAGTAAGATTGCTATTGCTTATAATCTTTGTGAAAGCTGCTCCGGGGCTAAGCAAAAAATTATCCCCACTAATTTTTTCTCCACTTTCTAATTCAGCATATTTAATTTCATTATTTTCAAAATAAATTGATTTACAATACGAATCAATAAATGTTACCTGCTGTTTTGTTTTTAAAATTGCAATATATGCTTGTATAAGTTGAATTGGATTCACCCAACCTTCGCTTGGTATGTACATTCCTCTTGCAGCTCTACCAGCCGAAGATGGTTTATAATTGTAAATTTCCTTTACATTTATAATATCATAAGGTTCTTTATATTGTTTTAATGCTGCAATAATGGCGTCGAAATTTCTATCTTCTAATTCGTCTGAAGCATGATTGTTTATTACAAAAGTTCCAAATCCTCTATTTATTTCCAATCCCGACTCTTCACTTAATTCACTTAATAAATCTTTCCAAAGTGGTGTTGATGCTTTATTAAATTCAAATTTTTTTAATTCAGTAGCATTGTTGATAGTACCTGCATCAATTTCAGCAAAAGAATTAAACATAGCGGCAGCAGCTAATGATGCACAACCTTTTTGATCGGCCGGACCAATAATTTTAATGTTAATATTTGGGTCGGCTTTGGTTATTTTATATGCAGTAGATAAAGCTAAAATACCATTGCCAATTATTATCAAATCCATTTTAATTGTTTATTTTTTTACAAAGTAACACAACCCAGGATAAAATTTTGAACGATGAAGTGTATGTGGGTATTTATTAATAATTTTTGTTGAATAAACTTTTCCTTCGGCTTGAATAGCATCTCTAGTTAATTGCCAAAATGCAATTATACCACCAGGAACCAGCTTAGCATAAATATCTTCAAAGGCTTGAAGCGTTGGTTCAAAAGCATTTACATCAAAAAATGCCAATGCTACTACCTCATTCGGATAGTTTTCAAAATACTCGGGCAAAGTTTTTCTGCAATCACCTTTAATTACTTTATGCTTGCCATTATTGTTTCCTAATGCATTATTTTTTTCATGAACAATTAATAAATCACTTAGATATTTTTCATACCCAGTTTCAACGCTGTATGTACCATCTTGGTGCAGGTCTGTAGCTTTATCTTCACTACCAAATCCAGCATATCCTTCAAAAGTATCTAAGCAAACAATTCTTCTATTTAAATGTAATGGTTCAAAAATAGCTCTGAAATTTTCACACAAAACTGCTGTTTGTCCTCTCCATGTTCCTAAATCAATAATCACTCCTGGAATATCTACAATTTGTTCATAAATTTCTCTAATCCCAAAAATTCGTGCTAATAATGAACCTCTTAAAAACAAACCCAACGAACGTTCTTTTTCTTCTGGTGTTGATGGATATTCGTTCATCATTTTAAACAACTCATTTCGTGCACTTAAGCTTTCCGAGTTGGAATATGTAATAACTGATGATTCGTGATTTTTGCTCATTTTTATTTATTTGTCTTTGTATGTTTATTTGCGCACTAAGATAGTAAATTCATATAATTCGTAATCGTGTAATAGGGCTATTTTTTTACTAAAATTACGTTTACAATAATCAAATAGCCAATCGGGTTTTGCATAATAAAGATAATCTCTCATGTATTCTTTATCACTGTATGATGTTAAAATATTAAATGAAAATCCTTTAGTACATATGTTATTCATTTCGTGTAAAGTTGCTATAATATAAGCTTCCCAATCGGCATCATTATTTTTTAATCGCACATTAAATATACCACTGGCTATGCAATAATCATGTTTTTTAATGGTATCTAATTTTTGATGAAATGAAATATTGTTTCTGTTTGCATATTTTTTATTTCCTGCATCAATCATTTCGCTGGCTATATCAAAACCTGTGTATCTAAAATTTTTATATTTTGTATCTAAATAATCTATTATAGCGCCATAGCCGCAACCATAATCAATTATCGAGCTTGCATCAGCTTCAATTATTTTTGTAAGTTGCTCAAATCGTAAGTTATGCGATTCTATTCCATTCCAATCTACACCTTTGCTCGAAGCTCCATGCTCCTTTATTTTTTCGTTATAATATTTGCTTACTTCGTCTTTTATGTTTTCCATTTTTATTAATATTTGCTACTACACATTGCAAAATTTCATTATTGCAAAGTAAATAAAATGAACCTTACAAAACATTAATTTTTTCAAATACTTGTTGCCAGTTTTTTGAAGCATTAAATTGATACAAAACATCAGGCGATATTATAGTTTCAAAATTATTAATATGGTATGATTCATGTTTGCCGTCAATAATATTATACTGCATTAAAATAGCATTAAGTAATGTAAGGCAACACAATTTAAAAATTGTATCGTTCATTATTTTCATATCCGTTTTACTCCAATTGGCAATGGGTATTATGCCTTGCGAAATTATGTTTCCAGCATCGCCTTCGGCTATTACAAAATGAGATGAAGCACCCACAAAACCTGTATTTATTTCTTTTGCTTTTAAAATAGTTTTTATACCCACCGAGCCTTTAAAAGCTGGCAATATTGAATAATGCGGATTTATAAATTTGATGTTTGAAAACTGTTGTAAAGTTTCGGCATCAATTATTTTATGAAATGTGGTGATAATAATATCGGGTTTAAAATATGCAATTGCATCTCTAAATGCTTGCGGTTGCTGCTGTGTGTAATCAACTATTTTATAGTCGATATTTTTTTGCTTAGCAAAGTTGATGGCTTTACAATTTCTATCGGCCAATACACCACATATTGATACATCAAGATTAAGATGCTGCAATGCATAATATATAAATTGCATAGTGCCACCACCGCCCGATGCTAAAAATAATATGCTATGTTTTTTATTCAAATTTTTAAAATGATTTAAGCTTTTTAAAACTGTAAGCAAACATAATTTTAATAAAGTGTTTTATCAATGCAAAGATTGAGTAGCTACTTTTTCCTGTTGCATCAATTGTATGCTGTACGCTTATATCTGCAATTTTATTTGTGTTTAAAAAAATCATTCCATCAATAAATGGATAATTAATGTTAGTTGAAATAATTTTTTTAGCTGTTTCAAATGTAATTAATCTAAACGATGTATAATGCCAATAAAAATTAGGAATGAATATTTTAAAAATTGCTTTTGAAAAAAATGATGTAGCATTTCGAACAATCGAATGACTTCGTTTTTTATACGAACCATACACCACATCGGCATTTAAGTTTTGTTGTTGAATAATCATTTGTTCAAAATAGTTGGGGTTGTGTTGCCCATCTTCATCAATAGTAAAAATAAAATTGCCCGTGGCAAGTTTTAATCCTTCAATTGTGGTGGCATGTTGCCCTATATTTTTTGGTAATAAAACAGCCGTAATTTTATCTGGATATTTTAATTTAAGTTGTTGAATAATTTGCCACGAATTATCAACTGGGCAATCGGCAACTAAAATTATTTCAATAGTAAAAATTGTATTTGAAAAAAAAAGACCCCTTTCATCATTCATTTTTATCACCTCACCTTTATCCTCTCCTATGGGAGAGGAATTTGTATGATGAAAAATATTTAATAGAATAATATTTTCAGTAAGCAATGCTATATATTTTTCGGCTCTAAAAACCGGAATAACTACTGAATATTTTATTTCATTCACTTATTTGCTGTATTAATTTATCGAAATGATTTCATGTATTTTACAGCATCGGTGCCTGTATTAAATATCAAATCTAAAATGGTTACACCATGCTGAAAATCGCCGTGTAGTTGAGTGTATTCGGGGTAGCCGCTGTAATCAAAATAATGTATGTTGATATTTTTATCGGCAAATTTTGTTTCATCCATATAAGCCTTTGCGGCTGCGCCACTATAATAATCTGTAGCATTACATTCTACACATATATCAACCAAGCGTTGTGTTTTTTCTTCGTGCAATACAAATTTTTCGCTTCTATTAATGGGTGTTTTTATGGCTAAAAAATCCATTATTCGTTGTAAAAATGCTTGATTCAATTCGGTTAATAATTCGAAATTATTATTCAAATATAATTCTTCAAATGCATCTTTGGTTTCGTTAAAACAAGGCGCTTTAGCATAGTTTTGTTTTAGCATATTCCAATGCTGTTGCCCCCAACTTTTATCGCTTATTTTGGTTTCGTTTATTTTTTGGAAATATTTGCCACTTACTTCTACGGGTATGCTTAACCACACTAAACCTTGTGGTGTTTTAATTTGATTGCGATTTCGCCAATCACGTTTGGTGTATTGCATATCATCATAAATCACAAATTCATCGGCTATATTAATTCCATCAAAATATCCTTTCCAAGGAATATAATTTGACTGAGTGATTACTATATTTTTCAATTGATATATTTTGTTTTAAACTAAAACACCTCACAGGTTTATCTATGAGGTGTTTACTATTTTAGTATTAATAATTAATTTTTATTTATGTTCAACAGCTGCTACAACATGCTCTGTGTCAGCACCTTTGGGCATTGGCTTGTTCATCATTCGTTTCCAGCTATTGCCTTCCATAGCTAATGCTGTAATTAACCATATTAAAAGCATAGTTGGTAAGCCTACTGTGCGAATTAAATTTTTTACTTCATATTTCATATGCATAAATTCTGAAATAATATAACCAGCTTTCATGATAGATAAAACTGCATATAATAAATTTGAAACCACCTTACCGCAATATTGCGATAAGAAGATAGCAAAAATAATTTCGCCTATTGTAATCACTAATAAAATCCAAAATGTTTTCCAGATTTTTTTTGGTGTTGAACCTTCTTCGTGTGTATGTGTATCGTTAGACATATTTATTTTATTAAGTTAATCGTTATTAAGTTGTTTGTTATTAGTAAATTTATTTTTATCGATTGCTTTTTGAGTTGTTTATATTCCTAATAACTGAATAACAAATAACCCAATAATTTTTGTTTACAAAAGATAGAAACATAAGAATACGAATACCCAAACTAAATCTACAAAATGCCAATATAAGCCTACTTTTTCTACCATTTCATAATCGCCTTTTCTGTCGTAAACACCTTTTGAAACTGCTATTGTTAAAAGGATATTTATTATTACACCCGAAAATACGTGAAAACCATGAAAGCCTGTGATAACAAAAAATAATTGACCAAATTGAGCAGGACCATGTGTTTCTTCGCCATTTACTAATGGCCCAAAAAAGTTAGATGTTAATCGTGTATGTTCATCAACAATTAAATGTGTCCATTCCCAAGCCTGACAACTTAAGAAAGCAAAGCCGCCAATAATTGTTGGAATCATCCACATTACTACTTTGTTTCTATTACCTCTATGCCCTTCGTACACAGCCAATACCATTGTTACCGAACTCATGATAAGTATGAATGTCATTAAACTCACAAACATTAATGGCAAATTTGCATGACCCATAAATGGGAATGATTTGAACACATGTTGTGGATTAGGCCACCACGGACTCATCATTCTAATAGTGCCATAAGCAACTAATAATGCAGAGAAAGTGAAAGCATCACTTACTAAAAAATACCACATCATTAATTTTCCCCAACGTACATTAAATGGTGATGTACCACCACCCCAAACGCTTGATTTTACTGTTGTTGCTGTTGAACTCATCTTTTTTTATTTTCGATTTTAATATTTTTTCGCTACAAATGCACGAATATTTTTCATTTTTTCTTCCACAGATTTCACTGATTTTTTTCGCTTGCGAAACTATGTGTTACTTGTATTTCAAAACTTGTATTCTATGATTCTTATGTTCCTATGTGGTTCAATGTATTTGTTGTTGTTTCTAAAAGAAAAGCAACATAGCAAATAAATACAACCACAAAAAATCTACAAAATGCCAATAAGTAGAAATCAATTCCATCCCTAATTTGCTTTGCACATTAGTTTTACGAACAACTGCTTTTACTGTCATCCAATACATTGATATTAATCCACCCAATATATGCACAGCATGTGCACCCGAAATAATGTAAAAAAACGACCCACTTGGGTTTGATAAACTACCACCTACATATATTCCAATACTTACTAAGTCTTTCCATCCTAAATATTGCAATACTAAAAAAGCTGTTCCTAAAATTGAACTACTCAACATTGCAATTTGGTAACCCGTTTTATTTCCTTTTAAAAAATATTTTTTTGCTAAAAATAAAGTTACGCTACTTAAAATAATAATTGCCGTGCTATAATAAAATGGCATAGGCACTTTAAACGAAAGCCAATGTCCGCTTGCTATATCTGCACCTTTTTTTACAATAAAAGCACTGGTAATACCAATAAAAAACATACAGATACTTGCAATGGCTGCCCATAATGCAAATTTTTTAGGATTAATTCTATAATCCTGAATACTTGTTTTGTATGTTGCTGTTGTTGTCAATTTTTTATTACTGTTCGTTATATTTTCTCAAAAAATCAGGGCAAACATCATAGCTGTTGTCCCAAAAAATTCCTCTTCCATTTTCATACAATTTTACATTGGCGAAATAACGTTCATCCTTCAACATCGATGTTAATTTATCGCTGCCAATGAAAGGTGTAAAATCAATTATCTTTTCAGCATTGTCGCTAAAATGAAAAAATATTTTATGCCCTTCTAAAACCTTTATCTGTTCGATCTTTACCACTTTATTTTAACGGTTCAATTGGTTTTAATTCTTGTGGGATTTTTGCACTATCCCAATTTTTCATCAATTCTGTTCTATGTTCCAAAGCCCACTCTGTAACCATTATCTGTGCACGTTTTGGTAATTCGCCTTCAATTATTTCCAAAGTTACAATATTTATTAACGCTTCATGTTCGCCATACTCGGCATGAAAGTGAGGCGGATTGTGGTCTTTAAAGAACATTTTAATTATCAAACCATAAAATCTTGAAATTTCAGGCATGTTTTAATCTTTTAAATTTTCCCAATTATCAAAGCCAATAACACTATCGGTAAATAAATAAACGACCCAAACATCAATCCTCTTGCCGATTTAGTATCTAATTTTACAAATAATACGATGGCTTGTACCAACATCATCACACCACACAATATCATTATTACCATTGTAAGATTATTGCACCATCCAAAATAAGTGGGTACAATGCCTACTGGAATTAGCATAGCAGCATATAACAAACTAAATGATGCTGTTACTCTATCCTTTCCGCCACTTGATGGCAACATTTTGTATCCTGCTTTTTGATAATCTTCATCAATCACCCAAGCAATTGCCCAATAATGTGGAAACTGCCATAGAAACTGAATACCGAACATTACCCAAGCCAATGCATCTAATTTTCCTGTAGCTGCTACTACACCAATCATAGGTGGCAATGCACCTGGTATTGCTCCTACCCATACCGAAATGGGTGAAATACGTTTCATTGGTGTATAAATAAATGCATAGCTTAATAATGATAATGCACCCAATATGCCGCAAATATTATTGCAATAAAACCATAGTATCATTACCCCACCAACACCTGCAAAACCTGCTGCCACCATAGCTTCCATCAAACTCATTCGTTCGGATGCTAAAGGGCGATTTGCCGTTCTGTCCATCAACGCATCAAAATTTCTTTCTAAAATTTGATTGATAGCATTGGAAGATGCTGTTACTAAAAATCCGCCAACCAATAAACTTAAGAACTTGAATAAATTAAATGAACCTTGAAACGCAACACCATAGCCAGCCGCCGCACTCATGATGATAAATGATGTGAGCTTAAATTTAGCTAACACACCATAATCATAGATTTTACTTACGATTGGGTTTGATATGGATATTGTTTTTGTCAATTTTTGTTTTTTCTATTTTCGCCACGAATGCACGAATATTTTTTTCTTTTTAGTTTCTTCGCTATCGCTCAGAATGACGGTTACAAACTGGCTGTCATGCTGAGGAACGAATCATCTGTATTTGCTGATAACTTTTCCTAAATCACTTCCTCACCTGGTTTTGGCGGTGTAGTTTGTGAAATAAATCCTTCTCCATTTTCTTTACTATAATCATAAGGCCAACGATATACCGTTGGAATATCACCAGGCCAGTTGCCGTGTGGTGGCTCAATTGGCGTAGTCCATTCCAATGTAGTTGCTTCCCAAGGATTCATTTCAGTTACCTTTCTTCCTTTATACATGCTATAAAAAAAGTTGATGATGAAAAATACTTGCATTAAGAAAACGATAACTGCTATGGTTGAAATAAATTTACTTAAATCGCCCATGTGGTTAAATGTTTCGTAACTACTATGTGTATAATACCAACGTGGTAAACCAGCCATACCTTGATAATGCATTGGCCAAAAAATTAAATAACTACCAATAAACGTTACCCAAAAATGTATATAACCTAAAGTGTTATTCATATATCTACCAAACATTTTTGGATACCAATGATACACACCACAGAATAAACCAAAGAAAGCAGCTACACCCATTACTATATGAAAATGTGCTACTACAAAGTAGGTTTTTGTTAATTCTATATCAACTGTTGAGTTACCCAAAAACAATCCAGTTAAACCACCACTAATAAACAAGCTTACAAATCCAATGGCAAACATTGATTGTGGTGTAAATCTTAAACTTCCTTTCCAAATGGTTGCAATCCAGTTAAACACTTTTACAGCTGATGGAACTGCAATAATTAAAGTTAATACCACAAATATTGACCCTACAAATGGATTCATACCCGATACAAACATGTGATGCGCCCATACTACGAATGATAATCCGCCAATGGCTAACATAGAGCCAATCATGGCTTTGTAACCAAAAATAGGTTTACGTGCACTTACACTTAATACTTCTGAAACTAAACCCATCGCAGGTAGAATTACAATATATACTTCTGGATGACCTAAAAACCAAAACAAATGTTGAAATAAAATTGATGAACCACCAGTTTGTTCAGCCATTGCATGACCATTAATATAAATTTCATTTAAATAAAATGATGTGCCTAAACTTCTATCAAAAATTAATAATAATGCTGCGCTTAATAATACTGGGAACGACAATATACCTAAAATAGCAGTTAATAAAAACGACCAAATGGTTAATGGTAAACGAGTCATGCTCATACCCTTTGTTCTTAAATTCAATATAGTGGCTACATAATTCAAGCCACCTAATAAAGCTGATACAATAAATAAAGCGATACTGATTAACCATAATGATTGACCTGTGCCTGAACCTTTAATAGCTTCAGGTAATGCGCTTAATGGTGGGTAAACTGTCCAACCAGCAGATGCAGGACCCGATTGAACAAAGTATGATGAAAACATTACAATACTTGATATTACAAACATCCAATAACTTAACATATTAAGCGATGGCGCAGCCATATCTCTTGCCCCTACTTGCAGTGGAATTAAGAAATTGGAAAATGTACCACTCAATCCACCCGTTAGTACAAAAAATACCATGATAGTACCATGCATAGTAACCAATGCCAAATAATATTGAGGGTCGATTTTACCATCAGGTGCAAAGTTGCCTAATAATGAATGTAGAAATCCAAAATGTTCATCTGGATATCCTAATTGAATACGAAATAATGCACTCATTAATCCACCAACAATTGCCCAAAATATACCTGTTACCAAAAATTGTTTGGCAATCATTTTATGATCTTGCGAAAAAATGTAGGTAGAGAAGAATGTATCTTTATGATCATGACCATTATGATCTTCATGATGGTGTTCGTGCCATTCGGCTACATGATAAATAGACTCTTCGGATACGTGATGTGTTGCTGATGACATTTGTTATCTGTTATTCGTTTTATTAATTCTGTTTAGTTCCTTTACTTCGTTCAGTATGACAACGTTAACTAAATGTTCAAACTGAATTCCGAACATTCGGAGTGAAATATTTTTATTTTTTGTTTTCTTTTTTATCTTCTTTTGAAGGTGCAACTACTGCAGCAATTACAGGCGATGCTGCTGCTGGGCGCATTGTTTCATAATATGATTTTTGATCTTTTATCCAAGCATCAAATTGGGCTTGCGTTTGCACTACCACTGCCATTTTCATTGCATAATGGCTCTGACCACATATTTGAGCACAAGCTAATTCGAAATTAAATTTCGGATTTTTAACTATTTCTCTCATCTGTTCAGTAGTGTATTTTGGCGTAAACCAAAATGTAGTTGGAATACCAGGAACTGCATCTAATTTTACACGAAAATGTGGTAAATCGAAATTGTGCATTACATCACGAGAATTGATAATAATTTTTACTGGTTTACCTACTACAAAATGTAAATCTGTAGGAATAATATCATCATGTGATGCTACATCTGTAGTATCCATACCTACAATATTATTATCATTAATTAGGGTAAAATTTTTATACCCTAATTTACTATCAGCACCAGGATAACGGGCAATCCAGTTAAACTGCTTTCCTGTTACTTCAATCACCATAGCATCTTTTGGAGCTGGACCTGTAATTTTATACCAATAAAATAATCCAGATACAACTAATACTGTCATAAAAATAGCTGGTACAATTGTCCACCACATTTCTAATTTATGATTTTCGGGATAATACAATGCTTTTGAACCTTCCTTTTCACGATATATATACACAAATACAAATAGCCCAACATGTGTTAGTACGAAAACTATTCCTGTAATAATTAATGAAATATTAAATAAATTGTCAATCCAAACACCATGTATAGAAGCCGATTCGGGAAGAAAATGGCTTTTGAAGTGCATAGTTGACCAAACTATTCCCAGAAAAAATGCAGGTAAAAAGAATAGCATCATTAATGCTAATATATTATTGGTATCTTTTCTTGATTGAGCAAAGCCTTTCAATACACTTACCATTTCACTGGTTTTTGCTACTTGAAATACTATGCTTATTAATAATACTACAATTCCTATGATTAAATAAGTTGTCATTATTTTACTTTGAGTTATTCGTTATTAGTTAATTTTTATTAGGGAATATAAAACTTTTGTTTCTAAGCACTTATTGGTATTGATTTCCCTAATAACTCAACAACCAATAGCTTTTATATTTTATTTAAACGTGATGATTTAAACTTTCATTCAAGTATGGATGATTTTTAGCTACCAATGGTGCTTTTTCTAATTGGGTAAAAGTTCTCCATAAAATTAAACCTACAAAAAATAATGGTAATGCTAATTCTTGCATTCCAAATGTCCAATTATTTCCAATTGTACCAGGCATAATCATTTGGTAATAATCAACCCAATGACCAATGATGATTACGCAAGCCATAAATATCAATACATTTTTATTTCGTTTTGATGTATTTTTCATCAATACTAAAATTGGTGTAGCAAAGTTCATCAACAAGTTTAAGAAAAATAATACTTTGTAATGATCCATACGCTGACGGAAGTATACTGTTTCTTCCGGATTGTTAGAATACCATATTAACATGTATTGTGAATACCATAAGTATGTCCAAAAAATTGAGAAGGCAAACATAAACTTACCTAAATCATGAATATGTTCGTCGGTTACAGCTTTTAAATAGCCATTGTTTTTTAAATATAATATTACCAACATCATTAATGAAATACCGCTTACTAATGCACTTACAAATGCATACCAACCATACATGGTTGAATACCATTTTGCATCAATACTCATTAACCAATCCCATGATGATGTAGAAATTGTAACGGCAAAAAACACTAAGAAAAATCCTGCAAACCAACGGCTTTTACGATAATTTTTCAATGAACCTGTAGTTGAAGCTTCTTCTTGTAATGAATATTTACGAAATTGAATAGCACATAAACTCCATACAGTTAAGTAGGTTACAATACGAATCATATAAAATGGCACATTCAAATAGCCTGTTTTATCTTGTAATATCTCACGAGCTTCAGCATTTTTAATGGCTGGAATATCTAACCACATAAAAATATCATTGCGTTTACCAAATATGATAAACGCAATTACACCAAATAATATAGTTGCTAAAATTGGTACATTTTGGCTGATGGCTTCAGGCACTCGTTTAATTAACACACTCCAACCAGCATTAGCCATATAGTTGATAGCTAAAAAGAAAACGCTAATCAAAGTGATTAACAAAAAGAATAAACTATTTTGAAGCAATACGGCTAATGTACGTGTGCTATCATGATTCATGAAAGCACCAATCAAAAATCCAACTAAACCAATTCCCATTAAGCCATAGGCGATGGTTTTTAATCGTGCTGGAAATACAAATTGTTCGTTCAAATCTACTTCGGTGTTGTGATGTCCCATTTAATATTTTCGATTTATTGATTTTAGATTTATGATTTAGTTCCTTCGTTATCGCTCAGGATGACGGCTGTTTGCTCATGTCAAACGAAGCATCTCTAATTTATGCTTTCTTCTTATCGTCTTTTTTTTCTTCTTTTTTCGCTGCTGAATTTTTTGATGCATAATCAGCCTGCATTTGTTTTACATACATAATTACTTTCCAACGTTCGTTAGGATTTAATTGTGATGCATAGCTCCCCATTGAATTTCTACCATATTGTGTAATGTAAAACATGTGTCCTTCGGTAATTGCTAAATTTGCATCTGTAAAATAGCTGAATGGAGCTCCCATTGGAAATGCATGGTTGTTAGCAATAGTAACTGTTCCATCGGCATTACCTTCTTTACCATGACATGGCGAACAGTAAATTTCGTATAATCTTTTACCTTCAGTTAAATTAATTTCAGTTTTTTCTAAAGGATTTAAATCGGCATCACTTGCTTTTTCGCCTTCGGGTGAAAATTCGTGGTGATATGGTTTATAAGATGTAGTATTATCGTAATCTTCGTTTTTAAATGGCAACATGCCTTGTGCTGTTGGCACTGTACCTTTTACAGGTTGCAACGCACTAAATTTATTGCTTGTACGATTGGCATTAATATCTGGATTCTTACTTTCATCATAAGTTTCAACAGATACAGGATGTGCCATATCGGGCATATATTCTAAGCCTGGTTTTTTTGCATCACGAAAACAAGA
>JBEEMV010000031.1:0-12526 GCA_041192505.1 Bacteroidota bacterium | reverse complement strand
TCGGTATAGCCTACAATGTGCATTCCGTGGTCATCAGTTGTAGTTTTATTATAAAATCTAAATTCACGAGCAGCTTCATCAATATTTTCAGATGGAATATCCCAACTTGGCACCACACAAGCATTATTTACATTCATGCCTGGTTCACTTACATCGCCACCAACCGACATGGTATAACCAGCCTTAATGCTTGATTTGATGATAGTCATAAAAACATCTAATGGTACATTGCAATACGATGAATCATGCCACCAATTATCATCCACTTTATATTCCATTCTTGTCCAATATGGTTTTTCCATTAAGCTAACCACATCTACATAATCATCAGGATTTAATTTGCAATAATCATTTAAAAATTGTTTTGGTGTAAATGTTTTTCCATCATAATTAAATGAAGTAGGAGGAACGCCAATATAATATTTCATGATAGATTGAATAGTTGCTATTACTTCATTTTCATTCCAAGCATTATTAGCTTTTATGGTTTGTAAATAAGCTCTCATTTCGGCAATCATTTTACTATGGTCATGAATTTTTCTACCATCAGCCAATCCATCATACGCATCAAATGGCATAGCACCATACATACGCATAATTCGGTTTACAGCATTGCCTTCGCTACCTTCATCAAACACTGTTGTGCCACGGCTTTCAACAAAGCCTTTTGCTTTTTCAGTATATTCCCAATACACGGTAAACAATGGACTTAATCGTACATTTTTATTCGCAATTCTGTTTATTTCTGTTTCGAAATAAGAGTTGCTGCTAAACGACCAACAAGTACCTGTATTGCCTTGCGAAATGGGCGTATTTTTCCACCAAGTTTTATAATCTTCAACTTTGTTTGGTATTTCAATGCCTGTTAAATCTACCTTTAAATATTTTTGTGTTTTTGGTTTTTCGGCTGTGGCATTTTGGTCGGTAATACCTTTCATAATGGTGTTGGCATAATAGCCTGGTTTGCCTTCGATAAAAGTAGCTTTGTAATTCTGATTGCTTTGAGCAACTGATATAACAGCTAATAATGAAGCAGAAATAGTAAATATTGTTTTTTTCATTTTTTATTTTTTAAATGTTTGTCGAACCTTTAAGGTTCGACAAACCTATTTGTATAGAAATTATTTGAATTGATTACTTACTACTATGTCTTTACTGCCTGCTGTGTAAACATAAAATCCTTCGCCACTTTTTACACCATATTTACCAGCAGCTACCATATTTACCAATAGCGGACAAGGTGCATATTTCGGGTTTCCGAAACCATCTTGCAATACTCTTAAAATAGCCAAGCAAGTATCTAAGCCTATGAAATCGGCCAACTGCAATGGACCCATTGGATGAGCCATTCCTAACTTCATAACGGTATCAATTTCGGCAACACCACCAACGCCCTGAAACAAGGTTTCAATGGCTTCATTTATCATCGGCATTAAAATTCGGTTGCTTACAAATCCTGCATAATCATTTACCACCACTGGCACTTTGCCTAACCCTTTCGAAACTTCAACAATGGTTTTGCTCACCTCAGCCGATGTAGAATAACCATCAATAATTTCTACCAATTTCATTACAGGTACAGGATTCATAAAATGCATTCCAATTACCAATTCGGGGCGTTTTGTAGCTGCCGCAATTTTTGTAATAGAAATAGAAGAAGTGTTAGATGCCAAAATGCAACCCGTAGGCGCATTAGCATCAATTTCTTTAAATATTTTTAATTTTAAATCTACATTTTCGGTAGCAGCTTCCACCACTAATTCGGCTTGGCTTACACCATTGGCAATAGATGTATTGATGGCAATATTTTTTTTGCAATTTTCAACCTGTTCGGCTGTAATAGTGCCTTTGGTAAGCATGCGGTCATTGTTTTTGGCAATAGTAGCCAAAGCTTTATTCAAAGCATCTTCCGAAATATCAATTAATGTAACTTGGTAGTTGTTTAACGCAAATACATGCGCAATTCCATTACCCATTTGTCCTGCACCTATTACCGAAATTTTTTGCATAAAATATTTAGATTGAATGTGATTAATTAAATTTTTACTGAGCCGATTTAGTTTTGTTTTTCTCTTCCAATTTTTTCATAAAACCTGCTACAATTTCATCATCAGAAAGTTTGTTTTCCATTTGTTGTAATGAAAATTTTGCATCTTTTACAAAAGGATGATTTGGATATTTGGCAATAAAATCTTTGAAAATTAATTTAGCTTTTATGGTATCATTAATATTGGTTTGATAAGTAAAAGCCTGAAAGAATAAGCTGTTGGCAGCTTTTTTTGAAGTAGGATATTTGGCGAAAATAATGCCGTATAAATCGGCGGCTTGTTTAAATTTAGAAATGCCTTTTGAATATTCGGCAGCTTTATACAAATATTCAACGGCTAATGAATCATCAGGATTTTCTTTTGCATAGGTTTGAAAATCTGAAATTAAAACCGATGCTATCGAATCTTCTTTGGGGGTAACCATTTCATCGGCCAATATTATTTTTTCGTTTGCCGAAATTTTTGCTTTTAATTTATCTTTTTGTGATGTACAAGCAAATAAAAACAATACAGAGCCAGAAATAATTAGAATGCTTTTTTTCATACTTAATTTTTAGTACGCAAATGTAAAAAAGCACAACTGAAATTTATTGATTTGCAGAAAAAGAAATGTAAAGGATCAATTGAGTACTTTTTTCATAAATTAAATACAAGCATTTTCTAAAGACTAATAATGGATAGGATTGGCAATAAAAAAGGCGAACCTGTAATGGATTCGCCTTTTTTTATTTTAAAAAATATGGTAAAATAAATATTAAATTTCGGTTTGTGCGTTGCAATTTTATCTTTGCAACTCAAATAAAAATAGAATTGATGAATAAAAAAGTTGTGTTGCCAATTATATTGGCTTTATGTATAATTATTGGAGTGATAATTGGTTTACAAATTAATAAAAATGCCCGTTTTAACCGACCTTTTTTATTTAGTAATCATCCAGATAAATATCAAAGCATTTTAAATTTTATTTCAGCCAATTATGTTGATACTGTAGATGTAAATAAGATTAGCGAAAATGGTTATCAGCATTTAATGCAGCAGTTAGATCCTCATTGTACCTACATTTCCGCATCTGAATACACATCAGTAAACGAACCACTACAAGGCAATTTTAAAGGCGTTGGTATTGAATTTTATATTGTAAATGATACCGTAATGGTAATGAATGTTATTAAAGGTGGTCCGTCGGAAAAAGCTGGTGTGAAAGATGGCGATAAAATTGTAGCCATTGATGATACTTTAATGGCAGGAAAAAAAATAACATCTGAAAAGATTTTTAAAAAATTAAGAGGCAAATCAGATACTAAAGTAAAAGTAACCGTATTACGTAATGGCAAAAAAATAGATCTGGTTATTAATAGAGGAGAAGTGAAAATAAATAGTGTTGATGCGGCATACATGGTTGATAAGCAAACTGGGTACATAAAAATAAATACATTTGGTGCAAACACTTATGTTGATTTTATGGAGAATATTGATAGGATGATTAACAAAGAAGGAATGAAGAAATTGGTGATTGATTTGCGTCAAAATGGGGGTGGATATTTAGATGCAGCTACTAATATTTTAGATGAATTATTAAGCGATTCGAAAACGATAGTATATACTGAAAATCGCAATCATACTCGTCATGATTATAATTGCAGTAAAGATGGAATGTTTGAAGATGGAAAAATTTGTCTGTTGGTAGATGAAGGTAGTGCAAGTGCAAGCGAAATATTTGCAGGTGCTTTACAAGATTGGGATAGAGCTACAATTATTGGCAGACGTACATTTGGTAAAGGATTAGTGCAACAAGAATATATGTTAAATGATTCATCGGCAATTAGAATTACAGTAGCTCGATATTACACCCCAAGTGGAAGATGTATTCAAAAATCGTATAAAAATGGGCAAGATGATTATGAAATGGATATTTATAAAAGATATAAACATGGCGAATTTCAGCATGCTGATTCTATAAAATTTGCGGATACAACAAAATATTATACTGCCAAAGGCAAAATTGTATATGGTGGTGGTGGCATAAAGCCAGATGTTTTTATTCCTGCCGATACACAAGGCGTTAATCAATTTAGCAATGAGTGTTTTAGTAAATCATTAGTGCAACAATTTGCTTATCAATATACTTCAAATCATGCAAATGAATTGGATAAATATAAATCAGCAACAGATTTTAGCCAACACTTTGTGATGGATAAAAATTTGTTTGAATCATTTATAAATTATGCAAAAAAGAATGGCGTAAAATCAGCACAGCCCAATTTAATTAATGGTTCGGCTATTTATTTGCAAAATGAAATTAAAGCATTTATTGCCAAAGCAAAATGGAAAATGGAAGGGTACTATACAATTACACACTTGCAAGATAAAGTATTTCAAAAAGCAATTAGTGTATTGAAATAAAGGGATCAAATTCATTTTAGATGAGTTAGATTTTAATTGAATTTAAAAGTTGGCATAGCGCTTGAAATTATACCAACAAGAAACATTTTAAAAACAATTTAAATCTTACTAAAATGAAAAAACATTTACTTTTTGCAGTAGCGTTGTTAGCTTGTATTAGCAGTAAGACATTTGCTCAACAACATCATCATCAAGGAAATCATGCTGGCCAAAACCATCATAATGGTGGTGGTTATTATCAGCCCAATCAAAATAATTTTTCTGTATTAAAATTCTCTGTTCAAAATCCTTTTAGAACTATTGCTATTATTGATGGGCAAAATTATGGAGCCATTCAAAATTTATATAATGGTGTAAATTTAGCAGTAGGCAAACATTGTATTCAATTATTAAAAAAAGGAAATCGACAAGGTTCAATGATGATTTTTAATGGCGAAGTATGGCTTAAACCTAATACTGTTGCTACAGCTACATTCGATTATTATAATGGATTAGTAGTTACTCAACAACCTATTTTTAACACCACTTGCAATAATGATGATGAATACGATAACTACCCTCAACCTTGTGTAGCGCCTATTATATGCGCAGTTGATGAACGTACATTTTGCCAATTTAAAAATGTAGTAAAAAATGCTTGGTTTGATAGCGATAAGCAAAAAATGATTTGCGATTTTTTGAATAAAAATTATGTAAACAGCTACCAAGTGGAACAATTATTAACACTAATTGATTTTGAAAGTACTAAACTTAAAATAGCTAAAGAAGCTTATACAAAAGTGATAGATAAAAGCAATTATTATACTGTGTTTGCCCAATTTGATTTTGAAAGTAGCAAACGTGAATTAAGCGATTATATGGCAAGATGTTAGAACGTTCTTCCTCTTAATAGAGAGGGTTTTCATAGGTGTTTTTAGGTAAAAAACTGCACACAACTATCAAAGTTTGAGGTGCAGTTTTTTTTATTTTAATACCTTAATACTTCTTCTGTTTTTTTAGAACTCTTAACTGTAAGTAGAAAGATTGAATTAGAAAGCATTCATTAACTTTTATCTAACTGCTCAAAAATACTATTGTTGCTCGAATATTCGGGTACAATGGTTTTCATTTTTGAAACTATTGCCATGTTATTTTGCTCATCAAATAAAGTAACTAATTCATCAATACTTTTTTTAATGTCATCATATTCATATTCACGAACCTCGGCAATCATTATTTTTTCGTGATGCGTAGGCAATGTGTTTTCGTTATTGTTTAATAATTCTTCATATAGTTTTTCACCAGGACGAAGACCCGAAAAATTTATCTGAATATCTTTTCCTAATTCTAATCCACTAAGGCGAATCATCTTTTTAGCTAAATCGGCAATTTTAACACTTTGCCCCATATCAAAAATCATAATTTCGCCACCATTGCCTATTGCACCAGCTTCTAATACCAATTGGCAAGCTTCGGGTATGGTCATAAAATATCTTGTAATTTCGGGGTGTGTAACCGTTACAGGCCCACCTTCTTCAATCTGTTTGCGGAATAAAGGAATAACCGAACCATTTGAACCTAACACATTTCCAAACCGTGTGGTTACAAATCGGGTTGAGTTATTAGTAGTATTAATTTTATCTAATGCTTGTACATAAATTTCGGCTATACGCTTGCTTGCACCCATTACACCAGTTGGGTTTACAGCTTTATCGGTGCTAATCATCACCATTTTTTTAACCTTATATTTAGTAGCTAAATCGGCTACAATTCGGCTTCCTAATACATTGGTTAAAACAGATTCGGATGGATTGTTTTCCATCAATGGCACATGCTTATAAGCAGCAGCATGAAAAATAATATCGGGCTGAAATGTTTTGATGGCATTTTCCATACGTTCATAATTTCTAACATCGCCCAAAGCAGTTTCGAAAATTGAACGGTCGCATAAATCTTTTAATTCTAATTCTAATTCGTATAATGGTGTTTCGGCTTGGTCTAATAAATATAATTTTTTAGGATGAAATTTAATTATCTGCCTTGCCATTTCGCTACCAATTGAGCCAGCAGCGCCTGTTATCAAAATTTTCTTACCACTAATTTCTTCTTTAATTTTATCTAAATCTAATCGTATTGGGTCACGTTCTAAAAGCTCTTCAATTTTTACTTGGCGTACTTGTTTAATACTTAATTCGCCATTAATCCATTTATTCATGGGTGGCACATGCAATACTTTTACATTGTTTTTTAATGCCGATTCAATCACTAATTTTTTCTTTTCAGAATTAAAACTATGCGAAATAAAAATTTGGTCGATTTGTTTTTGGTCTAAAATTTTTTCGATAGATGTGCTATCAAAAATTCTTACGCCTTCTAATTTTCTGTTGGTTTTAGAAGCGTTGTCTTCAATAAAAGCTTCGATGTTATAATCAGTTTGATTATCTCTATCCAACATATTTTTTAAAATAATGCCCGATTCATCGGCTCCATAAATGATGCAATTGATTTTTGATTTTTTATTATTTAAAATTTCGAGATAAATTATTTTAACGAATAATCTAAAAGCCGTCATCATAAAAATTATCAATATAAAATCGATAATCATGATGGAGAATGGAATAAGAAAATAACCAACAAATTTTAAATGAATAAAATTGATGATGCCGAATGATAATGTGCCAAATGTGGATGCAATAAATATGCGTTGTGCATCTTCGGTACTGGTATAATATATAATGCCGGCGTAGGTTTTAAAAGTAAAAGATAATATTAAGCGAACAATAATAACTACTGGAATAACTTTAATTAAATCGCCACCTTCTAAGGTTGGAATTTTAAAATTGAACCTTAGTAAATAGGCAAACAGAATAGAAAACAAAATGATTAATAAATCAATTGTAAAAACTACCCATCGTGGCAAGTTGCGTATTTGCTTAATCATTGTTGTTTTAAATAGCTATTTTAAATAGGGTAGCAAATATAATTTTTATATCGAACCAAAAACTTTGTTTTTGAATATATTCTAAATTTAATTTTAATTTATCGGGCATTACCTGCTCAATATAGCCTTTTTCAGCATCATCAAATTGTTCTAATATTTCATTTTCATTGCTGTATTTAATGCTGGCTAAATCAGTAATACCAGGCTTTACGCTTAATACTTTTAATTGTGTTGGGTTATAAAGTTTGGTGTATTTTTCTACTTCTGGTCGTGGCCCAACCAAACTCATTGTGCCGTTTAATACATTTAAAAGTTGAGGCAATTCATCTAATTTATATTTTCTTAAAAAATAGCCTGTGGGTGTAATTCGACTATCTCTCATGCCTACTGTAATCAATCCTTTTTTATCAGCATCAATATACATGGGTCTGAATTTAAAAAGCTTGAAAGGCTTATTGTGTTTGCCTATTCGTTGTTGAAAATAAAATATATTGCCTGCCGATGTGGCTTTTATCCAAATAATAATAAAGATAAAAAGCGGACTTAATAAGGTTAAGCCGATTAGAGAAGCTGCAAAATCAAATATTCTTTTAAGCATAAAGTGGGTTATGCAAATGTAAAATTAAAATGAATTTAATTTGATAATCAATAAGTGATTTCTCGAACACCGCTGTATAAATATTTAGGAATATACCATGCAGCTTTTATTCCTAATAAACCATCAAAACGTTTATCTCGGCCCGATAAACCAGTATCAAAATTTATATTGCGTTGCCCTTGTGTAAAGCCTGCTAAAAACTCAACACCAATTCTGTAATTTACTAAATGATTACGGCTCATGTTATAGTAAAAAATTGCTGGTTGAATAGCAAAACCGTTCGTAAGCCTATCGTAGCCTACTTTATAATCGCTCGAAAGTTGATAAACATTATCGCCTAATATTTTTATTCGATGTTCAAAAAAGCCAGCCGATAACCAAAAGCTTAATCCCGAATTTTTATTTTTTGAAAATATTTTTGAAATATAGCCAAATGTTGGTCCAATAAAATAACCACGTTCGTATAGTTTTATTTCAGAATATCCACCATCAGGATTAATGATATTGCCATCTACTGTTTTTATATTTTTAAATAAATTATTTTCTTTTATTGTTTTTCCAAAATAATAATCGCCAGTTATACCATAGCAAAAATTTGATTTTGATTTTAAATAAATGGCTACACCAACTGATTTAGAATTAGCAAATCGATTGGCTAAATTTCCTGTGGGTATTTGGTATCCGCCTTGCAAACTAAAGCACAAAGCTTTGCTTGCCGAATCGGGGTAAATTTTAAGGAAATTTTTATTTCTAATTTTTTGCGTTTTTTTGTTTTCTTTTTTCGATTGATTAAATTGTGCTGATAATGAATTTGAAACAACAAAAAAACTAATAAGCAGCAGTAAGTGTTTGTACATTTTGCAATTTTAATTAGAAACGATAAGATAACAAAAATATTATACTTCTATTTCTCCATCAAATACAAATTCGGCAGCGCCACAAAGCCAAATATTTTGGAAAGATTTGTCAGATTTTTTTTCGCATTTTACTTGCAATTCGCCACCCATAGTTTGCAGTTTTATTACATGATTGCCATTAGGAATGTTATTTTTTTTCAGTAAACAAATAGATGCTGCAGTAGCTCCTGTACCGCATGATAAAGTTTCATCTTCTACGCCACGTTCGTATGTTCTGATATTGATGGCAAAACTATCAACACTTTGTTCTTCAATAAAATTTACATTTATGCCCTTGCCTTTATATTCGGGCATCGATTGAATATTTCGCCCTGTTTCAATTACTGGATATTTATCCGTTTCATTTACAAACCAAACTAAATGAGGCGAACCCGAATTGGTTTCAAAAATCGAATTATTGATTTGAGAAACTTCTTCAATATCACACATTTTTAGTTCTACATTTTTACCATTAATAAATTTTGCTTCATGTATTCCATCAATGGCTTCAAATTTTGTAATACTTTCTGCCAAACCATTTTTTTTTGCAAATGCTGCTATGCATCTTCCACCGTTGCCACACATACTGCTTTGCCTACCATCGCTATTGGCATACCACATTTTAAAATCAGAATCAATACTTTTTTGCAATAGTAATAATCCATCGCTACCTATTCCAAATCTTCTATCGCAAAGCTTTTTTATTAAATTTATATTGTCTTTCGGAAATTCATTTTCTCTATCATCAATAATAATAAAATCGTTGCCTGTGGCTTGATATTTACTGAATTTAATTCTCATGTTTACCTGCTTTTTTTTGAATTTTAAGTGTTGCAAAAATACAGCCAAAATATTTTTGATTGTTATACTTTAGTGGATGTTTCTTATCTAACCTTCAACGTATTTCATCATTTCTTAACAAATATTCACCACCATTTATTTTATATTAACACCTTCTGTTTGCTAATGAGACAATGGGTGGGATAAATTTGTGGCATCAAATAATCAACTATATTTTTTATTTTGATGCAACTATTTTTAATCCAGCAAAAACAAAAATCTATCGAACCAAAAACTACTTTTTTAAACAACTAAATTTTTATTAAAATGAAAAACAGTAAATTAAAATTGTATCTATCAGTAGCTTTAGTAGCTATCATTTCATCATTATTAACGGTTGGCGTTTTTTCATTTATTACCCAATCAAAATTTTCAAATTGGAATACTAATTCAACGCCATCAAATTTGGCTTCATTTAATTCGATACCTGTAAATACTTCAACAGATTTTACAAGGTCGGCATCTATGGTAACGCCTGCTGTAGTTCATATCAAAACTACCATACAACCCCAACAACAAACTAATTTAAGATTCAATAATCCATTTGGAAATATATTTGGCGATGATTTTTTTGGTAGTTCGCCTTATCAAATGATGCCACAACAATCAAGTGGTTCGGGGGTAATTATTTCAGAAGATGGATATATTGTTACCAATAATCATGTAATTGATAATGCCGATAAAGTGGATGTGGTGCTGAATGATAAAAGAACTTTATCTGCAAAAGTAATTGGCAAAGATCCATCAACAGATTTAGCCTTATTAAAAATTGATGAAAAGAATTTACCATTTATTTATTTTGGAAATTCGGATTCGGTAAAAGTAGGGCAGTGGGTATTAGCTGTGGGTAATCCATTTAATTTAGAATCAACTGTTACGGCAGGTATTGTAAGTGCTAAGGGCAGAAATATTAATATCATAAAAGATAAAAATAATGCAGCCATCGAATCATTTATTCAAACAGATGCGGCTGTAAATCCTGGTAATAGCGGTGGTGCATTGGTATCTACAAGTGGCGAATTGATAGGCATCAACTCGGCTATAGCCACACCTACAGGCACTTACGCAGGTTATTCATTTGCCATACCAGTAAATATTGTAAAAAAAGTAATTGATGATTTAACTAATTATGGTGTGGTGCAACGTGCTTTTTTAGGCATTAATCCCGAAGAATTAACGGGTGAAATAGCGGATAAAGAAGGTTTGGAAAATTTGAAAGGCGTATATGTGGGTAGAGTTATTGAAAAAGGTGCAGCGGCTGAAGCTGGCTTGCAGCAAGGCGATGTGATTACAAAGATTGATGGAAAAAATATTTCATCGGTGCCCGAATTATTAGAAAGCGTAGGTAGCAAACGCCCAGGCGATGATATTAAGATTGAGTATTTAAGAAAAGGCAAAATGCTTGAATCATCTGTGCAATTAAAAAACAGAGATGGAAATACAAAATTGATAAGCAAAGCCGAAGTTGAAAGCGAAGCATTTAATTCATTAGGTGCATCATTTGAAGAATTATCATCTTCTGAAAAATCGAAATACAAAATTGATAGTGGTGTGAAAATATCATCCATTTTACAAGGTGGTAAATTTGCTCAAACTGATATTCCGCAAGGATTTATTGTAACCCGAATGAATAAAAAACCAATTGCAAGTGTGGATGATTTAAAACAAGAATTAACCAATGCAAAAGGTAATGTGATGATGGAAGGTATTGTGCCAGGCTATCCGGGGAAGTATTATTTTTCATTTAGTTTATAAAAACATTTAACTTTAACCAATAAAATTTTTCACTTATGACAAAATTATTTTCGACTATCGTTTGTATCGTTTTCAGTTTATCGGCTATGGCACAAGTAATGCCTTTAGCACCCCGTAACCAAATTGCAGCCCAGACCCCTGCTGCTAAATCGCAAGCAGATAATCCGAATGCGCCAGTATTAAAATTTGAATCTACAAATCATGATTTTGGAAATGTAGTTGAAGGCCCAGCAGCAGTATTTGAATACAAATTTACAAACACGGGCAATGAACCATTGATTATTTCTGATGTTCAAAAATCATGTGGTTGTACTACTCCCGATTGGACAAAAGAACCAATTTTGCCTGGTAAAACGGGTAAGGTTATTGCAAGTTTCGATACTAAAGGTCGTGTAGGAAGTTTTAATAAAACAATTACAGTAATATCAAATGCAAAGGTTGGTAGTTTTCCATTAACTTTTGGCGGTGTTGTAATTGCCGCTCCACCAACTACCGAACCCAATAAAGCAATGAATGAAATTAAAATACAAAATGATGCTCATTAATTTTATGAGCTGAAACGAAAAAAGCCTTTTAGTTGTACAACTAAAAGGCTTTTTTATTAATCGTTCTTGTAAAAATGTACTGCTTAATGTACCTTATTTTATTTTGATATTAAACCATTCTTCTATTACCCACCCAAATAAATCTACGGTTAATAAAATCAGCATTGGTAAATGAGGCATTACCAGCAGGGTTACCACCAGTTACATGAAAATCGCTAAAAGATGCATGTTGGTTTACCCAAATAAACCCTGTTAAATTAAAGCTTACAGGTGCAAATACACTATTCATTTCATCTTCTATTAATTGAGCTGTTGCATTATCAGTAGTATAAGCAGCACATGTAATTGCGCCATGATTTTTACACATTGCTTTAGCCAATTCAACTGATTGTTGAGTTGATTTTGTTTTGATGAAAATCACTATAGGTCCAAATAATTCTTGTTCATACACATTTTTATCTGCTGCATTGCATACAATTACTGATGGCGAACAAGTACGAGCATTTGTGAATTCTTCATTG